>JANOKV010000265.1:0-1529 GCA_031419415.1 Hyphomicrobiales bacterium
AGCGGCTCGATATAGCGCGTGCAGGCCGGGTCCCGGTCGTAGACGGCGGCGAGATCGGCGCGAAACGCCGTGCCCAGCTCTGGACGGCGCTGCAACACCTCGGCAAAGGTCTGCCCGATCAGCCCGGCATCCACATCGGCGTGGTCGAGACGCTGGGCCAGCCGGTGGCAAATCGAGTCCTCGAGCCGTTTATGCGACAGGATCGTCGCGTAGATGAACCCGCCGAGCGCGCGCTCGGCCAGGACCACGGCTTCCGCTTCCTCGCGAACCGCCGACCAGATCGGATCGACCGTCCCCAGACGGCCACGCGGAGCCTGCTTCGTTGCGGTCATGTTTGGTCTCCAAGCCGGCCACGTCTATCGATCCTGCGGCCCGAAAGGGCCGTGACCCGTAACCGGCCAAGTCTCTCGCCTCGAAATAATCGGCCATCGGGCCATAGTCAATTGTCGGTCTTTTATCACTATTTCGCAAAATTGTCGGTTGCGCGAGCCCTGCGAGGGGGAATCTTTCTGCCAGCCCGCTCGTTCTGTGATTCACCGAGCCAGGGGATGCCGCCGCACCGCATGATGGCGACCAGCCCTGATATCGGTGTCGGGGCCGACCGTCACCGAAACAACCGATCCACAATCGCGCGGGCGACGCGGAGGGGGGCGATGGCTTCGATGGCGGTGGAGTAGCGGCCGGAGAAAATCCGCCGGGTCATGGCGATGCGGCTGTGCTTGGACGGCTCCAGCGCAACGGCGAAACCGTCGGGCGTCAGGCGCGCCACGCGGGCCGCGACCGCTGCGCCGTCGAGCATCACGTTGACCGATTGGCCGATGGCGGCCGGCGGCGGGCCGGCGAACAGGATGCCGGTCGTCGAGAAATCGCGCGCTGTGTAGAGGTGGGTGGCGCCATCGCAATCGATCGCCATGCTCTCCGCGACTTTGAACCGCTCCGAGGAGCGAAATCGCGGCTGCTCGACGCATACGAAGCAGGCCAGAGCCAGCATGAGGATATTGTACCAGCTCCAAAACAGAGCCACCGCGCTCGATTCCGCCAGCGGGCGCGACGGATCGAGGACGAAGGCGAAGACGATGCCGGCGATCGTGACACCCATCAGCAGCAGGTAGATGCGCAGCAACGGCCACTGCAAGAAGCGACGACTGCGATCCCCGCCCTTCGCGGTGACTTTGAACTTCTGGCCTTTGGGTCTCAACAGCCCGGCCCACACGGCTTTCAGGACCTCGTTGGCGCACAGAATTTGATAGAGATCGGACAAGATCGGAATGACGCGCCCCTGCGTGAGCCAGAAGAACGTCACGATCTGGACTGTGAAAAACGGCAGCGCATAATCGATGGCGTCGAGCACATCGGCGTGCACGGCCTGCACGTTGAACAGCAGGTATAGCGCCGGCACGAGTATGCCGAGCAGACGAAACGCGTGCGCCGCCATCCAGTGCAGGAACGTTTCGATCAAGGTGATGCGGTCGACGAGGGGTAGATTGTTGCCCTGCTTCAGGGGACCACTCGCGCCTCGACAGATCTGG
>JANOKV010000266.1:0-2178 GCA_031419415.1 Hyphomicrobiales bacterium
TTCGACATGGCGTAGCGCACGGCGCCCGGTCGGGCCACGTTGGGCACGTAATCGAGATCGCAGTCGGGGTCCTTTTCCGCCAAGCCGATGGTGGGGGGCAGGATGCTCTCTTCCATGGCCTTGATGCAGGCGATGGCCTCGATCCCGCCACCGGCTCCGAGCGGATGGCCATGCATCGACTTGGTCGACGAGACCGCCATCTTGTACGCGTGGTCGCCGAACACACCCTTGATGGCGTTGGTTTCATTGCGGTCATTGATCGTCGTCGCAGTGCCGTGCGCGTTGAGATAATCGATCGCGGTCGGCTCCAATTTGGCGTCTGCCAGAGCGAACCGCATGGCCTCTTTGGGACCCTCGATATCCGGATTGACCATGTCTTTGCTGTCGGACGTCATGCCGAAACCGCACAGCTCGGCTAGGATCGTCGCGCCACGTTTTTTCGCGTGCTCGTACTCCTCCAGCACGAGAATCCCCGCGCCTTCGCCCAGAACCGTGCCATTACGCGTCTTGGAAAAGGGAAAACAGCCTTCGGGCGACAGCACATGCATGGCCTGCCAAGCTTTCATCGTACCGTAATTGATGACGCTTTCGGACGCCCCGACGATGGCCACGTCGACCATGTTGTTGCGGATGTAATCCCGTCCAAGGCCGATCGCGTGCGCCGCCGTCGAGCAGGCGCTGCAGGTGGCGAAGGTCGGGCCCTTGACGCCAAATTCGATGCCGACGTGCGCCGCCGCCGACGAGCCGATAATGCGCAGCAGCGTCAACGGATGCGTGGCTTTCTTCTGCGCGATGAAGAGGTCACGGTAGGCGTTCTCGAAGGTCACGAGACCGCCGGCGCCCGACCCGATGATGCAGGCCGTGCGATAGGGGTCCTCGAAGGGGTGCGTCAGCCCGGCCTGGGCCACCGCCTCGTCGGCCGCCGCCGCTGCAAACCAGGAGTATCGGTCGGCGTGCAGGATGATCTTGTCGCGTTTGAAGTGTTTCAGGCGCGCTTTCGGATCGAAGCTCTTGATTTGAGCGCCGATCAGGATCTTCAGATCCTCGATCGGAAACCCCTCGAGTTTACTGACGCCACACTGGCCCGCTTTCACGCCGCTCCAGAATTCCGGCACCGTCTGCCCGATCGAGCTGACCACGCCCATTCCAGTGACGACCACCCGGCGCACGGCCGCTGCCTCGCTTGTCAAATGCCTCGTCCTTTTTCGACGTCGTACCCATGCGCCCACCATCGCCTGCGCGCCCGAGCGCCCACGCGTTTGGTCGTCGGGCCGACAGATGGCCTCACGCCTTGGCGGCAGCCGTGCTGTTGCCGGCGATCACGTTTTTGACCCGTTCGACGACCGACCCGACGGTGTTGAAGGCTGCGGCCTCTTCGGCATCGTTTGCGTTGTATGGGATCTCGATCCCGAAGGTATCCTCGAGCTCGAATACAATCATCGCAAGATCGATCGACTCGATCTTCAGGTCCGCCATGGCCGTTCCCAGGTCAATGTCGTCGCGCGGCTCCTTCATGTGCTTCTTCAGAATTTCGATAATCTTGGTCGCTGTCTCGTCCATGTCGATCTCCCACCCCGTGGGGCAAAGGCACACCGGGGCCGCTGCTTGACGACTTGCTAGAGCAAGCACGTTCATTCGGCAAGTCGGCGCGACACATAGGCTTAAGTCGATGCCGGCCACCCATCCATCATGTCGTCCACGGCCGATTCGAACCAGCGGTGCGGGCGCACAAGACCTCAACGAACCCAGGAATGCAACATTGATGCCGCTCTGACCAGGCCTCTAAAAGTGAGACCTTGAGCCCACCGTTGTGGTGCAAATCTGCAACACAACGGTTTCTCATCGGTTGCATGGGATCGTTTTGAGCCGTTTTGTTATGCACCGAGAAGTGAGGGCCGGCCGATACCGCCCAAAGTCGCCTCAAATGCGGTGCTGGCGCCGCTTCGACCCGCCATCGGCCCGTTGGCAGCATGTGAACAAGCTGTGCGGAAGGGCTCGAGAACCCATTGTTCGGGGTCTGCACATTACCCGGTGCGCAGGGTTCCTGGTAGCTCAATGGCCTCACGAGTACCTGCAAACGCTCTGAACCGGTGATCGGGTCGACGGGGCCAGCGCGCGTCATTCAATGTGCCTGTAGCGTGCGAACGGAGAAAAAGACATGTGCAGTTCAGCACTGCG
>JANOKV010000267.1:0-9714 GCA_031419415.1 Hyphomicrobiales bacterium
AAAGCCCTCATTCAGATTCTCACCGAACCCAAGAATGCCTTGGTCAAGCAATATCAGCGCTTGTTCGAGATGGAAGACGTGAACCTCACGATCACTCAAGATGCGCTCAAGTCGATTTCCCGCAAGGCGATCGAACGTCGAACCGGAGCCCGTGGCTTGCGCTCGATCATGGAATCGATCTTACTCGAGTCCATGTTCGAACTGCCGAGCCTCAAGGGTGTCGAGGAGGTGGTCGTCGGCCCCGAAGTGGTCGAAGGCAGCGCCCGTCCTCTCCGCATTTATTCAGAGCGCGCCGAAGAAAAAGGCTCCAGCGCCTGACCTCGTGAGCTTTGCAACGCGATAGCAACAGAGCAGCATGAGGAGTTTGCGTCGGGGTTGCATCGGGCGTCATCACGACGGTCTTGCAGTTCCGTGAGATGTTACCATGTTACGTCGCGGTGCCTCGAGAGCGGCACGTTCGCCCCCTCTCCCTGAACTGCGGCAAGGCCTCGCGAAAAGGTCAGTGTCGATCGACCACGTGACGTTCGACAACCGGGCAGGCAAACCGCCAAGACCGGACACAACGCGCAGCACGGATGGAAAGTCATGAGCGACAACAACAAGACAGCCGATGACAAGGGTTCGGGCCGGATGGTCTACCCCGTGCTCCCGCTCCGGGACATCGTGGTTTTCCCTTACATGATCGTCCCGTTGTTCGTCGGCCGCGAAAAATCGATCAATGCGCTGGAAGAGGTGATGCGGGCGGAAAAGCCCATCCTTCTGGCTGCGCAGAAGAACGCCAGCGATGACGATCCCGCGACAGATGCCATTTACGAGATCGGCACTTTGGCAACCGTGCTGCAGTTGCTGAAACTGCCCGACGGTACGGTCAAGGTGCTCGTCGAAGGCACGTCCCGCGCACGCATCTCTTCTTACACGGGCCATGCGGATTATTTCGAAGCCGAAGTCGAACGCGTTGCCGAGGTCACGGGCAACCGCGACGAGATCGAGGCGCTTGCGCGCTCGGCCGTGTCGCAATTCGAGAGCTATGTGAAGCTCAACAAGAAGATCAGCCCCGAAGTGCTGGGCAACATCAGCCAGATCGAGGACTATTCCAAGCTGGCCGATACGATCGCTTCCCACCTGGCGATCAAGATTTCCGACAAGCAGGAGATCCTAGAGATCACGAAGATCTCGGACCGACTGGAGCGCGTTTACACGTTGATGGAGAGCGAGATCTCCGTTCTGCAGGTCGAAAAGAAGATCCGCAGCCGCGTCAAGCGGCAGATGGAGAAGACGCAGCGCGAATACTACCTCAACGAACAGATGAAGGCGATCCAGAAGGAGCTCGGCGACAACGACGAGCGCGACGACATCTCCGAGTTTGAAGAGAAGATTGAAAACACCAAGCTGTCCAAGGAAGCCAAGGACAAGGCGCTTGCCGAGCTCAAGAAGCTCAAGCAGATGAGCCCGATGTCGGCCGAGGCCACGGTGGTGCGTAACTACCTCGATTGGTTGCTGTCTATCCCCTGGGGCGTCAAGGGCAAGGTCAAGAAGGATCTGATCGAGGCCCAGGAGGTGCTCGACAAGGAGCACTATGGCCTCGAGAAGGTCAAAGAGCGGATTCTCGAATATTTGGCCGTCCAGGCGCGGACCAACAAGCTCAAGGGTCCGATCTTGTGCCTCGTCGGCCCCCCTGGCGTCGGCAAGACGTCGCTGGGCAAATCAATCGCCACGGCAACAGGTCGTGAATTCGTGCGCATGTCGCTGGGCGGTGTGCGTGATGAAGCCGAGATTCGGGGTCATCGCCGGACCTACATCGGATCGATGCCCGGCAAGATCATTCAGTCGATGAAGAAGGCGAAGAAAGCCAATCCCCTCTTCTTGCTCGACGAGATCGACAAGATGGGTTCGGACTTCCGTGGCGATCCCGCAGCCGCACTTCTCGAGGTGCTCGATCCGGAACAGAACCACACCTTCAACGACCACTATCTCGAGGTCGATTACGATCTGTCGAACGTCATGTTCGTTACGACGGCGAATACGCTCAACATTCCTCCGGCCTTGCTGGACCGCATGGAGATCATTCGTCTGGCCGGTTACACGGAGGACGAAAAGGTCGAGATCGCCAAGCGCCACTTGATCAACGGCACCCGGCAAGATCACGGCCTCGAAGACGGTGAGTGGAGCGTCGACGACGATGCTCTGAGGCTGGTTATTCGCCGGTACACGCGTGAAGCTGGCGTGCGCTCGCTCGAACGTGAGATTTCCAAACTCGCCCGTAAGGCGGTCAAGGACATCCTCACCGAGAAGCACAAGACCGTCCACGTCGTGACGGAGATGATCGAGCAATACCTGGGCGTGCCGAAGTACCGGTACGGTGAGGTCGAGCTCGAGGATCAGGTCGGCATGGTGACGGGCCTCGCTTGGACGGAAGTCGGTGGCGAGATCCTTACGATCGAAGGCGTCATGATGCCGGGTAAGGGCAAGATGTCCGTTACCGGAAACCTGCGCGACGTGATGAAGGAGTCGATTCAGGCCGCTAACGCCTACGTGCGGTCGCGCTCGGTCGATTTCGGCATACCTGCGTCGATGTTCGAGAAAAAGGACATCCACGTGCACGTGCCGGAGGGCGCAACGCCGAAGGATGGCCCTTCTGCGGGCGTCGCGATGGTGACAGCGATCGTCTCGGTGTTGACGGGTATTGCCGTGCGCAAAGACGTCGCTATGACGGGTGAAATCACGCTGCGCGGTCGAGTTCTGCCCATTGGCGGCTTGAAGGAAAAGCTGCTCGCGGCCCTGCGCGCCGGCATCACGACAGTGCTAATTCCTGACGAGAACACCAAAGATCTCGCCGAAATACCCGACGAGGTCAAAGCCAAGCTGACGATCATTCCGGTCGCACGTATGGATGACGTTCTCAAGCAGGCGTTGGTGCGCATGCCCGATCCCATCGCTTGGGAAGTCGAGCCTGCGACACCTGCAACCGTCGTCATCGACGGAACGACCGGACGTCCGACCGCACACTGAGCGAGGCGGCGCGAAAAACCCAACAACCCCCGACTGCTGGCAACGGCAGCGGGGGTTTTCTTTTGCGAACGCGTGGCCGTCGGCGTCCGTCAAGTTGCGGCGAAATGCCCGAATTCCGGGCGTTTCAGCACCCTTTCCGACACTTTTTGGCTTGACGGCTGGCGGCTTTGGTCGTTGTTGTCGGCCACCACCGTTGGTGCGCCAACGGTTGTTCGCGAAAGCCCGGCCGCGTTTGCACGCGCGCCTACTTTCCCACAATTCCATTCCGAAGGGACGAGCAGATGAGCAAGCAGGATTTGATCGACGCCGTCGCAACCAAGTGCGAACTGAGCAAGGATAAAGCCAAGGCCGCCGTCGATGCGATGATCGAACAAATTGCAGCATCGATGAAAAATGGAAGCGACGTTCGTATCCCTGATTTCGGTACGTTCAAGACAGCCCAGCGCAAAGCGCGCGACGGCCGCAATCCGATGACAGGCGCGACGATCAAAATCCCCGCTTCAGTCGTGCCGAAGTTCACGCCGGCGAAAAAACTCAAAGATTCACTGAACTGAACTGTCGATCACCGCCACAGATGCCAACTGCGCCCTCAAAGGCGCAGTTGGCTTTTGGGGCCTCCGGCATCAAGCTTCAGCCAAGGCCTTCCTGGCAGGCCACTCAGGCGAACCTGTTAACGAAAGTTTGATTGGTTTCCCGATTTTCACGGGATGTTTGCGCTGCGACCGACCGTTGTGGCGATTGGCCCTTTATTGCAGCCCTCGCTGGATCGACTTCCTTAACGCTACCGCGCCTATGCTCCGGGTCGAGTGCACGCACTCCGGCTGGACAGCAGTCGTCATGCGGCGGCAATGCAAACGGGAGTCGGCGATGTGGAAGACACGGATTTGGCAGCCCGCAGTTCTCGATAGGGTCGAGAAGTACGTGCTCATTCTAGTTTTCTCCATCCTCGGCTACCGGATGCTCCGGTCGTATGCGAGTAGCGGCGACATCAGTGCGTTGGTTTATCTCTTCGATCAATCGCTGGTTCTTCTTTTCATTGTCATCCGACGCAAGACCGAAGACATCACTTTGCGCTACGATGACTGGTTCGTGGGTTTTGGCGGAACTCTCCTTCCCCTTCTCATTGCCCCCGCAGCGACCGGGTCGGCGTTGGTAACTCCGGCAACGTCTGTCGCGATCATTCTGGTCGGACTGTGCATACATTTGGCCGCCAAGCTGACGCTGAGACGCAGCTTCGGGGTCGTTGCGGCCAACCGCGGCGTCACTGCGGCAGGTCCTTACACGATCATCCGACACCCCATGTATGCGGGCTATGTGATCGTGCATATCGGCTTCCTGCTGGCAGGCCCGAGCCTTTACAATGTCATTCTCATCGCGTTGTGCTGGTCGTTGTTCGTTCTGCGCATTCGCGCCGAAGAGCGGGTTCTGGGTGAAGACCCCAGCTATCGCGAAATGATGCAGCGCACGCCCTACCGCCTCGTTCCTGGCGTCTACTGAGGGGCGGTCATGTTTCTCGAACTCTTCGATTTCCGATCGTTTCTGCTGTTTGCGCTGATCTTCTTTCCGATCGAGTATCTGCTACCGATCCATGAGGGTCGAAAACTCGCGCGAAACGGTTGGCTCACGGATGTCCTGCACTTTTTCTTGTCAGGGATCTTCATCCGCTTAGGCCTCATTGCCGTCATCGTCGTTTCGGTCCAGGTCGGGACAATCGCCGTTCCCGCCAGCCTCCGCGCGACGATCGGCGCGCTGCCGGTGGTGGTGCAGGTCGTCGCTGCGACCGTCATTGCCGATCTCGGCTTCTACCTGGCGCACCGGGTCATGCATGCCGTACCGTGGTTATGGAACTTCCATGCCGTCCACCACAGCAGCGAGCAACTGGACTGGCTCGCCGCCTACCGGGTTCACCCCGTAGACCAAATTCTCGTCAAAGGAGCCTCCTTGGTTCCCATGTTCGTCTTGGGTTTTTCGGAAGTGTCGATCGGTATTGCCGCCGTGATTTATCAATGGCAGGCCTTGATCATCCATTCCAATGTTCGCGTCGGTTTGGGACCCTTGAAGTGGCTGATCGCCACCCCGGAGTTCCATCACTGGCACCATGCCAACCAAACCGAGGCGCACGACAAGAATTTTGCGGGCCAGCTGCCGTTGTGGGATGTACTGTTTGGCACGGCCCATATGCCGGGTCGGATGCCGACGAAATACGGCGTGGACGAAGCTCTGCCGCGCCAATATTTGCAGCAGCTCACCTACCCGTTCGCTATGCTGACGAAGGCGGTCTCACCGACACCTCGAGCTGATGAAGCTGCGGGCGTAACGATGGTGGCGGAAACCGAAGCCGGGGCATCGCCACACCGCCCCATTTGACGCGCGTGGCAATTCGCGGCAGCTTCGACGCTGGTGTCTTCGACCAGGAGTGCTGCCGCCATGCCTGCTCCCTTCAGCGTCGTCACGATCGATCACGTCGTTCTGCGGACCGCCGATCCAGCGGGGCTCGAGGCCTTCTATACTGAGGTGATCGGTTGCCCGGTGGAGAAGCGGCAGGAGAAAATTGGGCTCACCCAATTGCGTGCGGGCGCATCTCTCATCGACATCGTCGCGCTGAAACCGGGCGAGATCGCCAAGAGCCCCGGAAGCGCGGGCGGCAACATGGACCACCTGTGCCTGCGGATCGATCCCTTCGATGGGGCGGCCATCCGGGGGCACCTCGCAGCCTATGGGATCGACTGCGATGAGCCTGTTCCGCGCTATGGCGCAGAAGGTAGCGGCCCATCCATTTATTTCGAAGACCCGGAAGGCAACCGGATCGAGCTGAAAGGACCGCCGGCCACCTGAGGGGGAGGCCAGCGCCACCCCCAGAAAATGATAAACCGGACTGCGCTTTCGCGGAGCCCGGTCATGAAACCAACAGGAGATGCTGGTTTGGCCAGCATTCGACTTTCGCCCGGTCCGTCTGGCTGCGAGCGTTTCCGCTTCGCGAACCGAACTCCATGGCAAGCCGTCTCCGTAGAGGGCAACATAGCGTGATTTGGCGAAAAGTCAAGAACAATCGCGAACCGATGCAGATTAACATAATTATATCAGAAGTTTATTTTAGACGACGAACGGCGAGGACGCCCGGCCGCCCCATTCTTCGCCCGCCAATGCCTGCGTCAGGTCCGCGATAAGATCGTCGGCATGTTCGATGCCGATCGACACTCGAATGGTCGCGGCCGACACCCCGATGCGGGCGCGAACCTCCTCGGGAACACCCGAATGGGTGGTCGTGGCGGGATGGCTCGCCAAACTCTCCGTACCCCCCAGACTGACGGCGAGCTTGAAGATTTGCAGCCGGTTCAGCACCGAAAAGGCTTCCGCCTGTCCGCCCTTGACGTCGAACGAGAACGTGGAGCCAGCGCCCGTGCTTTGAGCGGCATGCACGCGCGCTTCGGGTGAGTCAGGGGACAGAAGCCCCAGATGATGCACACGCGCGACATGGGGGTGTGCGGCAAGCCATTCGGCCACGCCCTGAGCATTGGTATTGGCGCGCTCCATGCGCAAAGACAGCGTCTCCAGGGATCGACCCAGCATCCAGCACGAATGGGGGTCGAGCTGGGTTCCAATGGCGCCACGCAGCATCTTGATGGGCCGCAGGACGGCCTCGCTGCCCAGAGCCGCGCCGGCGATGAGGTCCGAGTGGCCGCCGACGTATTTGGTCAAGGAGTAGACGGACACGTCCGCACCTTGCGCCAATGGCCGCTGGAAAACCGGCCCTAGCAGCGTGTTGTCGCATACGACGAGAGGGCGATGGCCTTGCTCTGCGCCGATTTCGTCGGCCAAGCGGCGCACGAGGGCCACATCGACCAGGGTGTTGAGGGGGTTCGACGGCGTCTCGATCATGACGACGGACACCCGACCCTTGGAGCGGCCCTCCTTCAGTGCGGCGCGCACGGCCGTTTCATCAATGCCGTTGGCAAACCCGACGGCTGACATGCCGTAAGCCGACAGCGTGCGCGACACGAGCGTTTCCGTACCGCCGTAGAGCGGTTGGGAATGCACGATGACGTCGCCGGGCCGGGCGAAGGCCAGGATCGTCACGGCAATGGCCGACATGCCCGAGGAGAACAGCAGGCCGGCTTCCGCCTGTTCGTAGGCGGCCAGACGGTCCTCGACGATTTCACTGTTGGGGTGATTGAAGCGCGAGTAGACGAGGCCCGCACCGCCGCGAGGAACCTCCTTGCGGCCGGCGACGACATCGAAGAAATCGCGGCCCTCTTCGGCAGAGCGAAAAACGAAGGTCGAGGTGAGAAATACCGGCGGCTTGACAGCCCCCTCCGACAGCAGGGGATCATAGCCGTAGCCCACCATCAGCGTTTCGGGGTGGAGCACATGGTTGCCCAGGCGGGTCTTGTGATAGCGACCGTCCTTCATCGGGGTCCTCCATCGTTTCGAGTCGACCTGGTCCTCAGGATCGCATGTCTAGGCAGAACTGTCCCGGCCCGGTGTCGGTTCGCCACAAAGAGTGGGCCGAAACGCCCTCGAGCGTGAAGCTGCCTGTTGCCCTTCGAGAAACCCGTGTTAGGCTCGCGCCAAAGACGGGCAGGGAGGGAAAAAAAGTATGCGCATCAAAGATCAGGATTTCTTGTCGGGAGTGATGTTCCTCCTGTTCGGAGCTGCGTCCCTCGTCACGATTTATTTTTATGATCGCTTGAGCATGGGCACGGCGCAACGACCCGGCACAGGCGTTCTGCCCGCTATCCTGTCTTGGTGTCTGATCGGCACCGGCGTCCTCCTGATGGCCAAGACTGTCGTTGCCACGAGCCAGCCGCTCGCAGGCTGGGCTTGGCGACCGCTGCTTGCCGTAACGGCCGCCACCCTCGCATTCGGTCTCTTCGTCGACGACCTCGGCCTCATCCTCACGATGATCATCGCGCTGACGCTGTGTGCGGTGGGAACTCCGGAAACAAAGTGGCTCGAGTATGCGGTGTTTTTAGCCATTATGATCGCTGGCGGGGTGGGAACGTTCATCTGGCTGCTTGGCATGCCGATCCCGATCTGGCCGACCCGCATGCCGACATTCCTATCCTTCATTCTGCGCTGAGCGCCGGGACTTTGAAACATGGATGTCTTCTCCAATCTCGCTCTCGGCTTCTCGGTTGCGCTTTCTCTGCAGAACCTGTTCTGGTGCTTCATGGGCGCCTTTATCGGCACCGCGATCGGTGTGCTGCCGGGAGTGGGTCCCGTGGCCACGATGGCGCTTCTGCTACCGGTCACTTATTTCCTGACGCCCGAAGGCGCGCTGATCATGCTCGCCGGCATCTACTACGGCGCCCAGTACGGCGGCTCGACGACGGCGATCCTGGTCAATCTGCCCGGTGAAGCTTCTTCGGTCGTCACGGCGCTCGACGGTTACGCCATGGCGCGTCAGGGACGGGCCGGACCGGCCCTGGCCATTGCCGCCATCGGTTCCTTCATCGCCGGTACGTTCGCGACGTTTCTGATCGTGCTCGCGGCGCCGCCGCTTACCAAACTCGCGCAACAATTCGCACCAGCCGACTACTTCTCGCTGATGGTGCTGGGCCTCGTGCTGGCCGTGGTGATGGCTTCGGGCTCGATTCTCAAAGCCGTGGGCATGATTTTCCTCGGCATGCTGCTCGGGTTGGTCGGCACCGACGTCAACACGGGCAACACCCGCTTCACCTTCGGCGTCAGCGACCTGTTCGATGGCATCGGGTTCGTCATCGTCGCCATGGGCGTCTTTGGCATCGCGGAGATCATCAAGAACCTCGGCGATACGACGCGGCGTGATCTCCTCAGCTCCAAAATCGAAGGTTTGATGCCCACCCGCGAGGATCTCAAGCGATCCGCCATGCCGATCGTGCGCGGCACGATCCTGGGCAGCCTGCTCGGCATTCTTCCGGGTGGTGGCGCGGTGCTGGCCTCTTTCAGTTCCTATTCCCTCGAAAAGAAACTTTCCTCGACACCCGAGATGTTCGGTAAGGGCATGATCGAAGGCGTAGCTGGCCCCGAAAGCGCCAACAACGCCGCCGCGCAGACCTCGTTCATCCCCATGTTGACGCTCGGCATTCCCGCCAACGCGGTGATGGCCATGATGATCGGCGGCATGATGATCCACGGCATCGTGCCAGGACCACAGGTGATGGAGCAGAAACCAGGCCTCTTCTGGGGCATGATCGTTTCCATGTGGATCGGCAACGCTATGCTGGTGATCCTCAACCTGCCGCTGATCGGCATGTGGGTGAAGATGTTGCTGGTGCCCTACCGGCTGCTCTCGATCGCGATCCTCTTCTTCTGTGCGATCGGCGTGTACAGCCTGAACAACTTGCACACCGAAGTCTACTTCATGGCCATGTTCGGCGTGCTGGGGTATGCCTTCATCAAGTTGGGTTGCGAGCCGGCGCCTTTGCTTCTCGGTTACCTGCTCGGGCCACTGATGGAGGTCTACATGCGGCGCGCCATGTTGCTGTCGCGCGGCGATCCCTTCATTTTCTTCCAGCGTCCGCTGTCGCTGGCATTTCTGTCGATCGCCATCATCGTGCTGATCTTCATCATGCTACCAAACCTCAGGAAAGCGCGCCAAACCGCATTCCAGGAATAACCAGATGAGATCGGGTGGGAGCTGCTTTTTTCCACCCGATTGCCCGTTGACAAACAGCCATCCGCGCTGCCGCAAAGGGCAGCCGCGCACTGCAAGTCCCACCAAGG
>JANOKV010000268.1:0-8895 GCA_031419415.1 Hyphomicrobiales bacterium
CGAAGGCTCGTTTCTCATCTCCAACAATCAGTTTTCTCTACGCGGCCGCAAACGCCTGACAGGCCAGTCGCTGTACTACCCCCGCGTCATGATGCGCACGCTCGCTCAGGTGCTGACCGAAGAGTATTCCGTGCATGGCGTTCACGTGGCCAACATCGTCATCGACGGTCTCATCGACTCGCCCGGAACCCGCGCTCTGCCGCGCGCTCAACAGAGGCCTGAGATCGTCATGAATCCGGTGAAGATTGCCGACGCCTTTTATTATCTGCACACGCAGGACAAGTCCTGCTGGACCCACGAGCTGCAATTGACGGCGTTTGCGACGAACCCGAGCTATTGATCGCGTGAGCTCGATTTGGCGAGTGGCGCTTCGGGGAACGGCAACGGCCGAGCGATTGCGTCCCCAATCGCCTGGCGGCGCGTTGGCCGATGTGGAGCACGTCAATCGGCCGGCTCTTGCCCGACGTATGTGATCTGGTCGGCAGGCAGGTGACGCCAGGTCGTATCTTGATCCTGCTCCTCGAGGTAATGCGCGGCAAAACTCACGGTTCGCGGCGTAATCAAAAAGACCCGCGTTGCACGCCAATCAAAGCCCAAGTCCAACGCCACGACCGCGCTCACGCCATCGACGTTCATGGGAATGGCTCTATCGCCCCGCGACCGTGTGATCGCTGCTTCGATTTCCATGCCAAACCGGCAGTACGTGCCGAACGTTCCCTGTTTTCGCGCCACATTCAGAATACCCGGAGAGCGTGGGTCCATGCTGTGCAGTGGTATTCCATAACCTGGAACTCGGGTTTGGTTGCGACGGGCGTCTTCGACGATGGCCTCGGCTTCGCGGCGGAGGACCGCATCGCTGGGCACGCCGTTGGGCAAATGTGGTTGCAAGCGCTCCACCAACATTCGCGCCATCTGCTCACCCAGGCCGCCCATGCGGTCGCCAAAGGCATTCACGCCGGCCCCGATCGCGGCCTGAATCGACGTGCCATAGGAGGCATAACACCGGGCAATCATCGACGGTGGCGCGATGCCGTGCTCGATGGATGCGACGAGCAATGCGTCGAGCGTGCGGACCTGCGGCTCGGTTGGCAGCTTGCCTTGGAGCATCAAAAATATCATCTCGGTGAAAGAGAGCTTTCCGATCAAATCGCTCATGCGGTGGCCGCGAACGACGATATCTTCCGTTTGCCCGTCGCTGACGACTTTGCAGATCGCTGTTTCCCAGCTTGCCATGTCGCGTGTCGGCATCGAACTTTCTCCTTCGCATCCCGTGTATGAGGCATCCAACATGACGATAGCCTTTTGGACAAGCAAGCTGCTGAGACTGAACCGCCTGTGCGCGCCCATGGTTGCCGGCGACACTCAGGCATTTGTGAAATCGCACGATCCCCCCTATCAGTATGCCCACGAGATCATGAGCGCGAAGGACTCCACCAACTGATGCGCAACGCAGCTATTCTCGGGTACGGGGCAGTCCCCGTCGGCATCTACCAGCGCGTCAAGGACGGAAGCGACCCGCCGCTCGAGCACGAGTTGGCGGCGAAGGTGGTCGTCGATGCCGTGCAGATGGCGGGACTTCGCAAGCAGGACATCGACGGTGTCGTGGTCGCCCATCCAGGCGACCACACCAAGCAGGGTTATTTCCACACGTTCCTCACCGCCTACCTCGGCCTGACCTCACGTTCGACCGTGATGCAGGTCCTGGGCAACGGCATGACGGCGGGTTTGGCGTTCGACGAAGGATTGCGTCTCGTCGGCGCCGGCGAAACGGATTGCGTTCTCGTCATCGCGGCGCACTACGAATCCGGCACGCCGACCGCCGATCATCTCGATTTCAGTATTCGACTTACCGGTGATGTCGATTTTCAATCGATTTTTGGGGCGGTGCCGATTGCTTGGTACGCCATGGTGGCGCGTCGTTACATGCATGACTTCGGCGTTACACGCGCACAGATCGCGCAGGTCGCCGTCAAGAACCGGCGGCAGGCGGTGCTCAATCCGTTGGCGCAATTCCGCAAGCCGATCACGCTGGAGGACGTGCTGGCGCAGCGCATGATCGTGGAGCCGTTGGGATTGCTCGAGGTGCCGGGCCGAGCGGACGGCGCTGTTGCGCTCGTCATCGTGTCGGAGGAGATGGCGCGCCGATCGGGGCGGCCACACGTGCTGGTGCGTTCGCGCGGATTTTATCATGAAGGCCAACATCAAATTGCGGACCGGGCGGTCGACATGACCCACTATCAGAGCATTCGGATCGCTGCGGAGGCAGCGTTGCAGAGCGCCAACCTGACGCTCGATGAGATCGGTTCGTTTCAGGTTTATGCGCCGTGCACCATCGTCGAAGTGGTCGCGACGGAATCGATGGGTCTCTTTCCTCGCGGTCAAGGTTGGGCTGCTGCAGCGGACGGCCAATCGGCCTTCGATGGCGCGCGACCTGTGAATACCTCTGGCGGACATTTGTCGCGGGGCCATCCGCCCGAGGCCACACCGCTTTACGATGTGGTTGAGGCATGCCTGCAAGTGATGCAACGCGCAGGGGAACGGCAAGTGGCGAACGGCCGCCTCGGCATGACGGTATCCGAGCTCGGGAATTACAACGCTGCGTTGGTCCATATTCTGGAGGGCCGGCCATGAGTGCAGCCTCTATCCCGATGCCAATCGTTCGTCGATCAGGGCGTCGTCCCTTTCCGCCGCGCGTCTCGATATTTACGCGACCCTTTTGGAATGCGCTCGGCGAAGGGCGGTTGATCACGACGCGCTGCGCGGGTTGCGACCGCCTGTCGTTTCCGCCCAAGCCCGTGTGTCGAGATTGCTGGTCGCAGGATTTCGCGTGGCACGACCTTCAACCCAAGGGCGTGCTCTACAGTTTTACGCGCGTGCACGTCGTCCCGCGCGCCTTCGTCGCCGACGGGCTCTATGACATCGGCATTGTCGATTTGGCAGATGGTATCCGGATGATGTGCCGTCTCATGGGCGAGGTTTCGCAATTCGCGCCCGATGCTGCCGTCGAGATGGTGGTCCCGATGTACGATGATGGCCCGTTGTTCGCCGCCCGGCCGGTTTGACGAATGTGTCGTTTGAGCTGGTCGAGTACATCCCACCGCCTCCTCAACGGCGCCGTGCGATATCGATGCCGATGATGCCGCCGATCAGAGCCCCAATGCCGACGAGGCTCTGCGAGTATCGCATCAGACATTCATCGGCAAAGCAGTTGGGCGTCATGACGCTGGAAATCGCGAAGCTACACAAGAGACCGGCAATCGCGCCGACGACGATACCGCCGAAGACGATGTTGAAAGCCTGCACTTTCTCGGGAGCAAAATAGCCGGGGGGTGATGTGCTTTCTAACGGCTGTTGCGCATCGAGCGCGCTCAAGTCCGGTCGGGATGTGGTCGAGAAGGCTGGCGCGTGCCCATGACCGAAAAGTGCGCGTCGCCACGTGGCTACGTCGCGCGGACGATCTGACGGCCGAAGTTTCAAGCCATGGTCGATTGCCGCCAGAAAGCCGGGCCGGAAGCCGGATGCAGCAAGAGATGATGCTGCCGGCTCGAGGGTATCCCGGAGAAGGCGATCGGTCGCCTCCTGCGGAGTATTTCCGGTCACCGCTTTATAGAACGATGCCGACATCGCGTAGATATCCGTCCAGGGCCCCTGATGCTCGGGGTTGCTCGAATATTGCTCCGGTGGCGAGTATCCTTTTTTGACGATCACCGAATAGGCCTGGGCCACACCTTTCAGAGAGGCGCGTGCGGCCCCGAAATCGATGAGCACGGGTGTGCCGTCGACTCGGATCATGATGTTGTCAGGTGCAATATCGCGATGCAAAAGGTCGTGCGCGTGGACGTCTTCGAGGGCATCGAGAAGGGCAGCGGCGATCACGTCGAATTCGGCCTGCGATACGGGACGGTCCAGGTCATCGAGCCAGTCGCGAAAGCTGAGGCCAGATTCGTAGGCCAGGACGATGTAGGCCGTATCATTGGCTTCGAACACGCTGACGACATCGACGATCGACGGGTGCTTGAACTTAGCCAGCGCTCGGGCCTCGGCGAGAAAGCGATCGAGGCCCCATCGATAAGTCGAGCCATTGGTTGCCGTCGGCTTGATCGATCGCCCTTCGCGATAGCTGAAATCGTTCGGAAAATATTCTTTGATGGCGAACGTCTTGGCTAACCGGAAATGTTTGGCGAGATACGTGATCCCGAATCCACCAGCGCCCAGAACAGTATCGATGACGTAGTGATCGATCTGTGTTCCCGTGGGCAGCGGAATGCGCCAGGAGGCTTCTGGCGGCTTGGGGTCGGGGATAGGATGCCGGTCCATTTAGCCCTGTCTGGCGTCGGGTGTCCCACTGTCTGGACCGCGATCCTCGATCAATGCAGATCGGAGAGGTTTATTTCGATTTCTCAGAAGCAGCGACCCCGGTCCAATTAATGACCTGAACACGCCGGTTTTCGGAGGCGTAGAGATTGGCTTTGTTTTTCAGTGCTTGCGCGCCGAACCCTCGCGCGATGAGATTGTCGGGCCGCGCATTGAATTGGGCGATGAGAAAGGTGCGCACGGCTTCGGCCCGCTGCTGTGACAGCCGAACATTATAATCGGCAGGTCCGGATGCATCCGTATGACCTCCAATGACGAATTTCGTATCGGCAAGTCGCGGATCAGCCAGCGCCTGTCCCAGGGTGATGAGCTGCTGCATCGCGCGTGGGGTTATGCGGGCCGAATCGACCTCGAAATTGACTTCGAAGTCGACCGACGGGAGCGCCAGGCGCTCGGCGATTTCAGGGGCACGGGCAATAGGTGGCGCGAGTTGGGGCGGCGCGGACACAGTCGGTGGAGGCTGCCGGTTCGACGGAGGTGCGGGCGGAGGTTGGGTGGCGATGGCCGGCGGCAATGGCAATGGCGCCGGTTGATTACCCGACGGAGGCGCTGATGGGGTAGGGGTCGGGCCGGAAGCGGCGGGTGGCTGTTCGGTCGAAGCTGTAGGAGGCCCGCCTGCATCGGGTGGCGCTGGAGGGCTATTCTGCGGCGGCGGAGTATCGGGGGACTTCGGCTGAGAGGCGCCGGGTCGCGATTTCAATTTCCCGATCAAATCCTCGACGGCGCGCTTATCGGCTTCACTCTGCGCGCGATCGAGAAGCTCTTTGACCGATGGCGGGTTCTGCGCCTGGGCACAGCCAATCAGAGAAGCGATCGCCAGGGCCGCAAGTAGAAATGATTTGCCGACCATCGACGATTATCCTTCGACGAACGTGGAATTATTGACCCACACTATCCGCAGTGGCCAGGGCAGGCAACGCGTTGTCTGCGCAGCATGGATGCCTCGCTGCGGGTTCCCGGTGTCAGAGATGTAGGCACATACAAGTCTGACAGATCCTTTAAAGCCATTCTCCGGGTGTGTATGGTGATGACTTGCCGGCTGTGGTCCGGTCACATCGAGGCATCGACTGGCATGCATATCCTGGCGCGTGGCGATACGTTGCAGCGGTTGCGTCTGGGATCAGGCCTGATCTTGTTCGTATTTGCCGCAGCGCACTTCCTCAACACCGCCATAGGGCTTGTCAGCCTCGATCAAATGGATGTGGTCGACCAGTGGCGCGTTCTGGTCATCCGGTCGGTTCCGGGCACCATCGTATTCGGCGCGGCACTGGTCATCCACATCGCCCTCGCCTTATGGAAATTGGCCAATCGAACCACATTCCGGATGCCACCATGGGAGCTCGTGCAGATCGTATTCGGGCTGCTGATCCCGTTTCTACTGTTTCCCCACATGATCAACACGCGCTATGCGCACACGGTTTTCGGCGTCAACGACAACTATCTCTATGAACTGGCCAAGCTGTGGCCCGCCAGTGCAATCATCCAGAGCACGCTGCTGCTCCTTGTGTGGATTCACGGATGTCTCGGCATCCATTTCTGGTTGCGGCTATCGGAGACATACCGGTCGTTCCAGCCGGTCCTGCTGTTCCTGGCAATTGCTGTTCCCCTCGCCTCTTTGGCGGGCTTTATGGTTTCAGGTCGGGCTGTCGCAAGGCTGTTGTCCAACCCGGAAGCTTTTCAAGCCATCAAAGACGTGACGCGGTGGCCCGGAGAGGCCGACTCCAAAGTGATCGCTTCGTGGCATCCCGTGGTCCGGCTCGGGTTTCTCGGCGTCCTCGGATTCGTTGCATTTGCCATCGGCATTCGCCACGTGATCAGCAGGAATAACCCGAAAATCAGCATTAACTATGCGGGTGCTGCAACGGTGACGTCCCCAAAAGGCCCAACGCTGCTCGAGATGTCTCGCGCCAACGGGATCGGACATGCCTCGATTTGCGGCGGCCGGGCGCGGTGCTCGACGTGCCGTGTGCGCATCGAAGTCGGCGCCGAGACGCTTCCAGCGCCCGTATTTCCGGAATCTGTGACGCTCGCCGCGATCGGCGCACCACACAACGTGCGCCTCGCTTGCCAAATTCGACCGACGCAATCACTCACGGTTACACGGTTGCTGCGGCCCGTCAGCACGGGACCGCAGGCGGCGGGCATTCAGGAATCGGAATCCAGTGGGACGGAAAAGCCGCTGGCGGTCCTCAGCGTCAACATGCGCGAGTTCGCCGATCTGTCGGCCCGAAAACTTCCCTACGATGTCGTGTTCTTGTTGGGCGAGTTCTTCGCCACCGTTGCAACGGCGATCAAAGCCCAGGGCGGTACCGTGGACAAGTTCATCGGGGACGGGGTGATCGCGGTTTTTGGACAAAAAGTCGGCGTCGAAGGCGGTTGCCGGCAGGCTCTGCGCGCCATACGTGAAATCGATCTGGCGCTCGATCATCTCAATTCCGTGATCGGGCCTGAATTGGGTCGGCCGGTGAGAATTGCTTGCGGGCTGTTCGCAGGCCCCTTGATCATCGGCCGCATGGGCTTTGGCGAAGCCGTCGAATTGACGGTCATCGGCGAGGCCGTCAATGTTGCGCTCGAGTTGACTGACGTGGCGAAGGAATTGGATATCCAAGCGATCGTGTCTTTGGATGCTGCGGAAATGGCTGGATGGTCGCCGAGACGAGAAACGCTCCTGCGCCAGGATATACGGACCCTCGGCGCGGCGATCAGTGTGGTCGAGATCGCGCGTGGCCGTGACCTCGACGTGGGGATCCTTGCGCCGCCTGCCAGCGAGGGTCAGCAGCGGCGTGCCCGCGCGCCTGCGAGCCGCGACGCCGGCGCGTGACTTGCCATCTCAATAACGATTGGTTTTTTCGTTGTCTTCGACCTCGGGCTGCGCGGGCTGGGCGAAATAGAGCGCCAGAACGACACCGACGACGGCTCCGATGATCGTGCACGGAAGAAAATAAGTCATCAGGCACCGGTCGGCGAAACATCTCGCCTCGAGAATGCTAGCGAGCAACACCGCCAATAGCGCTCCCCCGATGGCGCCTGATACGAACCCCATCGCAGCCAGATAGAGCGCCCGGTTCCGCGGATTTGCCGCCGAGGGTTGCAGCGGTTCGATGGGCGCCTCGATCTCGTCGAGGCCGCTCAAGTCGGGTCGCCCCGTTTCGGTCAGACGAAGGGAGCGGGTCGGGGGAGCCGGGTCGACGGGCAACGATTGGCGTACAGATGCCGGTCCAGGTGCGGGTCGGTTGGCCGGAGTTCGCACACTCGGACGGCTGGGCCGTGATGGCGCGCGGACGCCATTGACGAGGGAATTGGCTCGAAAATCGACGCCGTGAAAAACCAGACCGCGCCACTCGATCGCCGATTGCGGCCGGTCCTCAGGACGTAGGGCCAGACCGCGATCGATCGCCGCCAAAAATTCTGGGCGGTAGCCTGCGCCCGCCGATCGAGCCAAAGGCTCGTAATCGTCCTGCACCATGCGATCCATGGCAGGCGGCGGCTTGTGGCCGGTAATGGCCATGTGGATCGTTGCAGCGAGACCGTAGATATCGGTCCAAGGTCCCTGCAGGCCCGGCTGGGTAGAGTACTGTTCCGGCGGTGAGAAGCCGTGCTTTACGATGGCCGACATGGCGTTGGGGCGATCGCGTATAGCTTCGCGCGCCGAGCCAAAATCGATGAGGACGGGGGTGCCGCTCGTGCGGATGAGAATGTTGTCGGGCGCAATATCGCGATGCAGAAGATCGTGTTTGTGAATTTCGTCGAGAGCGTCGAGCAAGGGGCCGAGCAGGGCGTCTAATTCGGGCTGGGTCGGGGGGCGCTTGAGACGACGCAGCCATACGGCCATGTCCTCTCCCTGTTCGAACGCCAAGACGATGTAGGCGGTGCCATTCTCCTCGAAGATGCCCGCAACATCCAGAATCGAAGGATGCTTGAATTGGGCAAGTGCACGAGCCTCGGTGGTGAAGTTCTCGAGGC
The DNA here is from genome assembly GCA_031419415.1 of Hyphomicrobiales bacterium. Taxonomy (GTDB): domain Bacteria; phylum Pseudomonadota; class Alphaproteobacteria; order Rhizobiales; family Hyphomicrobiaceae. Next base: position 8,338 of record JANOKV010000268.1, read on the forward strand.
CGCGATGATAGATGGGACCGCTCGTTCCGTTTGGGCGAACAGTCATGCCCTCGCGGTAGCTGAAGGCCTGAGGAAAATACTCCTTGATCGCGTATTTCTTGCCAAGTCGCGAATGCTCGGCAAGATAGGTAATTCCAAAACCACCCGCGCCGAGCAAACCACCGACGACATAGTGGTCGATCCGCGTCCCCATCGGGAGCGGTAACCTGGCGCCCAGGTCTCCGGTGATCTGGCCTTGTCTGTCGTTCATTGCCGGGCTGATTTCTTCACTGCTGTCTGAAGAGGACACATATCACGTTCCAGGGTCCGGCGTCTGCGAACATGGCGAGGTCCGATCAGGTTGGTCAAGTCTCGCAAAACGTGACAAAGATTATCTGCAACTAGATGCCTTCGATGCGCCTGTTCCCTATCGCGCCCAACCACGCGATGCGGTTTGACAGAGTGCGCCGAACCCGTCCAACTTGGCGGCGCCGACCAACAGGACAATGACAGCGAGGAGTGTTTTATGAAGACAGTGCAGGGAATGCTGGCGGAGGCCAATGCCGAGGTGCCGCGCAT
>JANOKV010000269.1:0-13144 GCA_031419415.1 Hyphomicrobiales bacterium
GATTTTTGTCGGCTGTTGCGCCGCGACGGAAGCCACTGAGCACATGATGCCGATGGCGGCGAGGCATGAAAGGTGTCGCATGGTGCTCTCCCCTTATCGCTTGATCGAGGGGACTTGGATCGTCGCCCCTTCGGCAGTCTTGTTGAGATAGAGGGTCAACGCAGTCAGGCCATCGCCGAGATAATCGGGTTCAGGCCACCGCATCTGGCGATAGCAGTCCCATAAACGGTGTTGCATCGTGCGAAGCTGGCTCTGGGACACTCGATAGGTCGGCCACGACCCCATCGTGTCCTGCACCGCTTTTCCGGGCTTGGAAAGAATGGGCAACGCTTGCAGGCGAATCCGCTTGTTCTCGTCGCCGTGGCAGGTGGCGCAGGAGAAGTCCCATTGTCCGCCACGACGGAAGAACATGGCCTCGCCCACCGCATACATCTCCTGCTCTTTGGCGTGCACGACCGGGGGTGCGAACTTCATGCCGGTGGACCTGTTGGCGATGAAGGCGACGAGGTCCTCCATGTCGGAGATGCGGCCCGGCCCGCCGAATTTCCGCTTCACGACGTCGGCGGTGTCGAGCCCCTGCACGTTTTGCATGCACCACAGCAGGCGCTGCTCCAGGTCCATGACGCGATCGGCATCCTTGAAATGGCGTGGCAGCTTGGCGTAGGCGCCTTCCAGCTTGCCAGCTCCTTCACCCAGATCGCACTGCTCGAGGGAAACCTTCTTGGCGCCTCGCGCCAGCTTCCACAGAGCTTCGCCACGATCGACGTTCAAAAACCCCGGATTGGACATCGGGTCGCTGATCATCTCTCGGTATTTCTCGATTTCCTTTTCCGCATCGGTCGGAACTTGCGCGGAGGCGATACTCATCGCGACCGGAAGACTGATCAGCAGACCGGCGAAGAGCTTAGCGGTGGTCATGATTTTGGGCCCTTTTTGCACTGCAGCAATTCATTGAGCAGCCCGAGGCTGTGCGCATCACATCGGTCCTGAGTGTAGCCGTCGCTATCGCATTGTCGCAAGCTCATATTGACATATTCTATTTTTCGAATGTATTTTACATCTTCGTGTTTGAGGCTGCGGCGGTAGGATCGAACCGGTCGACCCCGCAATCAGGAGGACTATCGGATGACCTTTCTTGCGCCCACGCGCACGCGCCGGGACATGCTGAGCCTCGGCGCCTCTGGTGCAGCGGCCATGCTTCTGCTGCCGACGGTTGCCTTGGCGACTCCGGAGAAAATCGCCGACGAAATCAAGAAACTGTTCGGCGATAAACCGCTCGTTCCCGGCAAGATAAAACTGGACCTGCCCTCGATCGCGGAGAACGGCCTCGTCGTTCCGCTGAACTTCGAAATCGAAAGCCCGATGACGGAAAAAGATTACGTCAAATCGGTGCATTTCTTCGCCGAAGGCAATCCCTCTGTGGGGGTCGCGGCATTCCACTTCACGCCGATGTCGCCCAAGGCCGCTGCCGCCATTCGCATTCGGTTGGCCAAGACCCAAGACATCGTGGCCGTCGCTCAGATGTCGAATGGCGACGTCTACACGGCGCGCAAGGAAGTCAAAGTCACCATCGGCGGTTGCGGCGGCTGATCCGTCCTCCGCCCACTCGAGCCACGCATTCTTTCAAATTCGAGGTGATTCAAAATGGCTGCCCCTACACCCCGCGTGCGCATGCCCGCCACTGCCAAAGCCGGTGAGGTCATCGAGGTCAAGACGCTCATCAGTCATGATATGGAAAGTGGCCAGCGCAAAGACGCTGCCGGAAATTCCATTCCGAGAAAGATCATCAAAGAATTCAAAGCGACGTTCAACGGCAAGGAAGTTCTGCGCGTCGATTGGCATCCGGCCGTCTCGGCCAATCCTTATCAGTCGTTCTTCGTGCGCGTTCCCGAATCCGGAACCTTCGAGTTCGTTTGGACCGACGACGACGGCTCTGTCTACAAAGCCGAGCAGAAAGTCACGGTCGGCTGATGCTGGCCGGGTGTCTCATCCGGTGACGCACTTAGGCAGAAAATGATGATCCGGATCGAAGCTCCTGCTTCGGTCCACGGGAGTTTGCGTCCTCGAGCGAGGCCGTTCCCGCGACCCTGACGGAGGCGTCATGATATCTCGCCGCGATTTTGTGACCGCCGCGTCTGCAGCAGCCGCCTTGACCGTCGGGGGCGCGGGTCGCCTCGGACGCCTCGCGGCGCAGGGCCGGCTGACCCAGAACGAGCTTCTGCGGTTCGATCCAATCGGCAATGTCACGCTGTTGCATCTGACTGATCTGCATGGCCAGTTGATGCCGCTCTATTTCCGCGAGCCATCGGTCAACATCGGCGTTGGTGAGGCGAAAGGTAAAGTTCCTCACCTAACGGGTGCGGAGGCGCGCGCCGCATTCAAACTGGCCGCTAAGAGCCCGGACTCTCACGCTCTGACGGATAGCGATTTCATCGAACTCGCCCGCAACTTTGGCCGCATGGGCGGCCTCGATCGCATCGCCACGCTTATCAAGGCCATTCGCGCCGAGCGGGGCGACAAGACGCTGCTGCTCGACGGCGGCGATACCTGGACCAACAGTTGGACGTCGTTGCAGACCAAGGGCCAGGACATGGTCGACTTGGTCGGCATGTTGAAACCCGACGCGATGACAGCGCACTGGGAATTCACGCTCGGCGAAGCACGCGTGAATGAACTCGTCGAGAAACTGGGCTTTGCCTTTCTCGCCCAGAACGTGCGGGACAAAGAGTTCGAGGACCCTGTCTTTCCCGCCCAGAAAATGTTCGAGCGCGGTGGCGTCAAGATTGCCGTCATTGGTCAGGCGCTGCCCTTCACGCCGATCGCCAATCCGAGCTGGATGATCCCAAAGTGGACCTTCGGCATCCGCGAGACGGAGATGCAAAAGGAAGTCGCGGCCGCGCGGGCGGCGGGCGCCGATCTCGTGGTGCTGCTGTCCCATAACGGCTTCGACCTCGATCGCAAGATGGTTCAGCGCGTCACTGGCATCGACGTCGTGTTGACGGGCCACACGCACGACGCGGTGCCCGAAGTGACGGTCGTCGGCAAGACGTTGATGGTGGCTTCGGGCTGCCACGGCAAGTTCTTGTCACGGCTCGATCTGGACGTGCAGAACAAGCAGATCAAAGGCTACCGTTATCGCCTCATTCCGATCTTTTCCGACGCGATCACACCGGACCCAGACGTTGCCGCAGGCATCGCAAAACATCGCGCCCCCTACACCAAGGACCTCACCCGCGCGCTCGGCAAGACCGACACACTTCTTTACCGGCGCGGCAGCTTCAACGGCACACTCGACGATGTGATCTGCGACGCGATGCTCTCTGAACGCGACGCCGAAATCGCGCTCTCTCCGGGCGTCCGCTGGGGGACGACGTTATTGCCAGGCCAAGACATTACGTTCGAGGACGTCACCAACGCCACCGCGATGAGTTATCCAGCCTGCTATCGGATGACGATGACCGGCGCGCGCTTGAAGGAGGTTCTCGAGGACATCGCCGACAATATTTTCAATCCCGACCCCTACTATCAGCAGGGTGGCGACATGGTCCGCACTGGGGGACTCGGCTACACCATCGATATCGCAAAGCCCATCGGCCAGCGCATCTCCGCAATGACATTGGTGAAGACGGGCGCCGCGCTCGATGCCGGCAAGGAGTACGTCGTGACCGGTTGGGCCAGCGTCAATCAAGGCACCGAAGGCCCGCCAGTGTGGGATGTCGTTGCCAAACATATCGAAAGCAAGAAGACCGTCAGCTCGTCCGAACGCAGCGCCATCAAGGTTCTCGGCATTTGAAGGGAGTGCGCGCATGACCGATCAATCGAAAACCGATGACGACGCTGGCGTCGCCGCAGGACGCCGCCGCTTTCTCGGTGGTGCGCTCGCTGGTGGCCTGTCGCTCGCAGCAGGTGGTGCGGCGGCTCAGGACAAAGGCGCTGAACCAGTGCTGAAAAGCAATCCGCGAAACCTTCCGCCCAACGTGCCGCGTTGGTCCAAGGTGCTCGGCGACGGCGTTGCGGCCCACCCTTACGGCACGCCCTCCAAATTCGAAAAGCACGTCGTGCGCCGCGATGTCGAGTGGTTGACCGCCTCCCGTGAAAGTTCGGTCAATTTCACGCCACTGCACGAGTTGGACGGCATCATCACACCCAATGGCTTGTGTTTCGAGCGTCACCACGGCGGCGCCACAGAGATCAACCCAATCGATCATCGCCTGATGATCCACGGCCTCGTCGACAAGCCGCTGCTGTTCACGATGGATGACATCAAGCGCTTCCCGCGCGTCAATCGCATTCATTTTCTCGAATGCGCGGCCAACTCCGGCATGGAGTGGCGCGGCGCGCAGCTCAACGGATGCCAGTTCACGCACGGCATGGTGCACAACGTGATGTACACCGGCGTGCTGTTGCGCGACATCCTCAATGAGGCTGGTCTCAAGCCGAACGCTAAATGGATTCAGATGGAGGGTGCGGATTCGGCCGGCATGAATCGCTCGCTTCCGCTCGCCAAAGCGCTCGAAGATGCGATTGTCGCCTTCAAGATGAACGGTGAAGCATTGCGCACGGAGCAAGGTTATCCCCTTCGCATCGTCATCCCCGGCTGGGAGGGCAACCTCTGGGTCAAGTGGCTGCGACGCATCGAGGTGGGCGACCAGCCTTGGCTCGCGCGCGAAGAGACAGCAAAGTACACGGACCTCATGACCGATGGTCGGTCGCGCCGCTACACCTTTTTCATGGACGCCAAGTCGGTCGTCACCAATCCCGCCCCCGAGGCGCCGCTCAAATACAAAGGCCGCAACGTGCTGTCTGGCCTCGCCTGGTCCGGCAGGGGCAAAGTCACCCGCGTGGATGTCACGCTCGACGGTGGCCGCAACTGGCAGGAGGCGCGCATCGACGGTCTCGTGCTCGAAAAATCGTTGACCCGCTTTTACGTCGACTTCGACTGGCAAGGCCAGGAACTGATGATTCAATCCCGGGCGCACGACACGACCGGCTACGTGCAGCCGACCAAAGAGGAGCTGCGCAAGGTGCGCGGCGTGAACTCGATTTACCACAACAACGGCATCCAGACGTGGCTGGTGCGCGCGAACGGGGAGACGGAAAATGTGGAAATTTCCTGATCGCGCGCTCCAGGTTCTTTTCGTCGGGCTGGCCTTGGTAATCGGTGTCCCGACTGCGATGGCGCAGAAGACTGGGATCGGTCGGGAGGTGACGCCGGCAGAGATCAAAGCCTGGGACATCAGCGTGCGCCCCGATGGCAAGGGATTGCCTCCGGGAAAAGGCAGTGTGAAGGAGGGCGAGGAGCTGTTCATTGCTCAGTGCGCCGCGTGCCACGGAGACTTCGGCGAGGGCCGCGACCGCTGGCCGGCGTTGGCTGGGGGCCATGGATCATTGAAACACGACCGTCCGGACAAGACGGTCGGATCGTTCTGGCCTGCTGCGTCGACCCTATTCGATTACATCAAGCGGGCGATGCCTTTCGGTAATGCGCAGTCACTCAGCAACGATGAAATCTATGCGCTGACGGCCTATCTGCTGCACATTAACGAGATCATCAAGTCGCCCGACTTCGAGCTGGACAACAAGAATTTCACGACGATCAAGATGCCCAACGCCGATGCGTTCTACGACGACGATCGGGAGGCCACTGAGAAGCATTTCTGGAACCGCAAGCCGTGCATGAAGGACTGCCGCAAGGCTCCAGCAAACGTGTTGAACCGAGCTCAAGCCCTCGACGTGACGCCGACCGACAAAACTGGTCCGAAAGTCGATTGATAACGCGCGCCGCGAGAGCCGACCCCTGCAATGCTGACCTGCGGAAACCGCAAAGAGAGGCCCCATGCCGAACCTGTCGCGTCGTGGCGTTTTAGTTGCCCTGATCCTCGCTGTGATGGCGACAACGGTGCTGCCCCCGTCGGCGTCAGCCGAAGACTCGATCAGCTTTACGCGGCGGGGATCGGTTTACGAGGACGTGCGGATCGATCTCGAGAACGCCGTCATCGCCGAAGGATTGAAGATCGATTACAGCGGCAACATCGCCGCGATGCTGCAGCGCACCGGCCCCGATGTCGGATCGAATCAGCCTGTTTATCAACATGCCGAATTCATTATGTTCTGCTCCGCCAAGCTGTCGCGCGCCATGATGGAAGCCGATCCAGCGAATATGTCCAAATGCCCCTATGTCGTTTACATCTATCAGCGGGCCGCCACGACGAAGGAAATCGTCGTCGGCTATCGCAAGATCGAGGTATCCGGGCGAGGCGCCAAGGCGCTCGAAGAAATCAACAAGCTCCTCGACCGGATCGTCCGGGCCGCCGCAAAGTCGTGACATCTCTTTGGTTCCCCGGAATGCGCGACGCGCGGTGCGGATATGCGGGGTATTTCCAAATAGACTTGATATTCGACGATTGCCTTGGCGTTGTTGCGAGCGAATGGCGTCGCGATCCAGCGTCGACGGGTAAGGATGTTTGCCACGCGTTCCGCGCGACAAACTCCTGGAAACCAGAGCGAACCTCATCGGCGACTGAGCCACCATCTGGACGCCCCGAACATGCCGTGCCATATGACATTGGCTTGGTCGGGGAGGGACATTACTTTGATGGTTGGCCAAAGCGCTCAGGCGCGGGAAGGATCGACGTCGGTTATCCAAGGCGCGATCCCCTTGCTCAGTGTTCGCAACGTCTGTGTGCGGTTCGGCGGCATTATTGCCCTCGACGGCGTCTCCTTCGATGTCATGCCCGGCCAGATCGCCGGCCTCATCGGACCGAACGGCGCGGGAAAAACCACTCTCTTCAATTGCCTCTCGCGCCTCTATGTGCCGAGCGAAGGCGATATTCTCTTCGAAGGACGCTCCATTCTCGACCGCCCGCGCCACGCTATCGCATCGATCGGGATGGGCCGCACGTTCCAGAACGTCGCCCTTTTCGACAAGCTGACTGTGCTCGAGAACGTCAAGGTCGGATGCCACGCCCAGAGCCGCGCGGGGACGATCGCCAGCGCACTGCGCTTGTCGTCCACCCGCCAAGAGGAAGCGGCCATCACCGAACGCGCCCATGAGCTGATTTCGTTCATGGACCTGGACGCCTTCGCCGATCATCCAGCCGGTGGGCTGCCTTTTCCGATCCGGAAACGGGCCGAGTTCGCCCGGGGCCTCGCCTCTAAACCCAAGCTCCTGCTACTCGACGAGCCGGCTGCGGGTCTCAATCATGAAGAAATCGCCGTGCTCGACGATCAAATCCGCCGGGCGCGCGACATTCAGAAAGTCACGGTCCTGCTGGTCGAGCATCATATGAGCCTCGTCATGTCGGTTTCTGACAAAGTGGTGGCGATCGATTTCGGCAAGAAGATCGCCGACGGCACCCCAGTCGAGGTGCAGCGCGATCCGGAAGTCATCCGGGCCTACCTCGGAACGGGGGCTTGAGATGGCGGCATTGCTCGAGGTGAAGGGTCTCAAGGCCTACTACGGCCAGACCCAGGCGCTCCACGACGTCAGCTTTACGATTGCCGCTGGAGGGATCACGACGTTGCTGGGAGCCAACGGGGCCGGCAAGACGACCACGCTGCGGGCGATTTGCGCCATGATCCGCACCGACGGCGAGGTCTTATTCGACGGCCGACCTATTCGCGGATTTGCCACCGAAAACATCGTGCGCCTGGGCGTCGCGCACGTCCCCGAGGGTCGCGGCACGTTCACCACGCTGTCGGTCGACGAAAACCTGAAGATTGCCGCCTACACGCGATCGGATCGCGCCGCCGTCAAGCGCGACCTCGATAAGGTTTTCGAATATTTCCCGCGCCTGAAAGAACGTCTGAGCCAACAGGCCGGCACCTTGTCAGGGGGAGAGCAGCAGATGCTCGCCATCGCCCGCGCGCTCATGTTGTCACCGCGCTTGATGCTGCTCGACGAACCGTCGTTCGGGCTGGCGCCGCTGATCGTGCAGGAAATCTTTCGCATTATGCGCCGCATCAACGAAGAGGCGGGCGTGTCGATGCTGCTGGTCGAGCAGAATGCGGCCCTCGCATTGAACTTGGCCGAGGAGGCCTATGTTCTCGAAACGGGGCGCGTCGTCATGTCGGGCAAGGCGAAGGACGTCAAGAACGACGAAGGCATTCGCCGGTCCTACCTAGGATATTGAGGGGCACAGACGTGGAACAGTTTCTCCAGCAATTCGCCTCCGGGCTCGCCAGCGGCGCCATCTATGCCTGCGTCGCCCTGGCGCTGGTGATGATCTTCGTGTCGACTGACCACATCAATTTCGCCCAGGGCGAGATGGCGATGTTCTCGACCTTCGTCTGCTGGCAGTTGATGCAGTGGGGGATCGGCTTCTGGGGCGCGCTGATCATTGCCGCCGTGCTCTCGTTCATCGTCGGCATGCTCGTCGAACGCATCGTCCTGCGACCGTTGCACAGTGCGCCCGTGCTCTCGATCGTGGTCGTCTTCATCGGTCTGCTCGCCATCTTCCACTCGCTGGCCGGCGCTATCTGGACGCACACGATCAAGGAAGTGCCGTCGCCGTTCCCCAAGGTCACGTTTTTCGGGTCCGGCTACATCGGCCCCCACCAAATCGGCATGATCATCGTGACGTTCGCCCTGTTGGTGGCGCTGTTTGCTTTCTTCCGGTTCACCCCGCTGGGCCTTGCAATGCGGGCAGCGGCCCAGAACCCGACATCGGCGCGGCTCGCGGGCGTACGCGTCGATTGGATGCTGGCGCTGGGCTGGGGACTGGCCGCCGCCGTGGGTGCGGTCGCAGGCGCCATGGTGGCCCCGGTCGTCTACCTCGAGCCCAATATGATGGCAGGCATCCTGCTCTACGGTTTTGCGGCAGCCCTCGTCGGTGGCATCTCGAGCCCGGGCGGCGCGGTTGCCGGCGGCTTCATCGTCGGTGTGCTCGAAAACATGGTCGCCTTCTTCGGCAATCTGCTCGAGCGCACGACGGGCTTCTATCTGATCGGCAACGGTGAAAAACTCACCGTGGCGCTGCTGATCGTCATTGTCATGCTCACAGTCAAGCCATCCGGCCTATTCGGCCACGTCACGGTCAAGCGGGTCTAGAGCATGGCAATCCAGACAATGACGCCGGCCACCGGTTCCGCGACGCGCGCCAAGCCGACCCAAATCCCGACGGGGCTGATCGTGGTGCTAATCGCCATCGCGGCTTCGCTGCCGCTGTTCAGCAAGGCGACAGGGCTGATTTCCAACTTCTGGTTTCTCCAGCTATCGTTGGTGGTCGTCTATTCGATCGCCGTGTTGGGCCTGAACCTGTTGACGGGCTTCAACGGGCAGATCTCATTGGGCCACGGCGCGTTTTTCGCTGTCGGAGCCTATGTCGCCGCCATCCTGATCGAGCATGGCAACTGGCCCTATTGGGCGACCCTGCCCGTCGCGGCGATGGTTTGTTTCATCGTCGGCTACCTGTTCGGCCTGCCGGCGTTGAAGCTCGAGGGACACTATCTGGCGCTCGCCACCTTCGCGCTTGCGATCGCGGTGCCGCAGTTCCTCAAATATCGCCACTTCGAGCCGCTGACCAATGGCGTGCAGGGCATCAACATCTTCAAGACGGAAGCACCATTCGGCCTGCCGCTCAGTTCCGACCAGTGGCTCTATCTGGTTGTGTTGGCAATTGCCGTGCTGATGTTCTGGATCGCGCGTAACCTGATCGACAGCCGCATCGGTCGCGCCATGATGGCGATCCGCGATCATCAGATGGCCGCCGACACCATGGGCATCGACACGGCGCGGGTGAAGGCGATCACGTTCGGCATCAGCGCGGTCTACACAGGCATTGCCGGCGCGCTGCACGCCATCATCTTCGAATTCGTCTCCCCCGACAGCTTCCGTTTCGAGTTGTCGATTGCGTTGCTGGTTGGCGCGGTCATCGGGGGCATCGCATCCCTGCCGGGCGCCATAATCGGCGGATTTTTCGTGCAGTTCATCGAAAAATACGCTGACGCGGCGACCAAGGCCATCACCAAATGGGTGCATTTGCCGATCGAGCTCGAACCCTGGACGATCTACGGTATCGTGTTGATTGCCTTAATGTATGTGATGCCGATGGGCGTGGCCGGCGGTATTGCCGTCCTTTGGCGTCGAATTCGGGGGCCATGACCCTCTCGCGCGGCGCGCAGCGGTATTCTAGGATCGGTTTCAAGAAGCAGGCCACTCGAGGAGGAGAGACACATGACCAAGACGACCCGTAGAGACGTCATCATCGGCGCCGGCACGCTCGCGACGGCGAGTTCACTGTCCTTGCCCGCGCTGGCGCAAGGCAAGAAGTACGACGAGGGCGCTTCGGATACCGTCATCAAGATCGGCAATACCGCTCCCTACTCGGGCAATGCGTCGACCTATGGCATCATCGGAAAGACTATCGAGGCCGTGTTCAAGATGGTCAACGATGGCGGCGGGATCAATGGCCGAAAGATCGAATTCATCACCTACGACGACGGCTACAGCCCGCCCAAGACCGTCGAGATGGTGCGCAAGCTCGTCGAGGAAGACAAGGTGCTGTGCGTTTTCCAGACGCTCGGCACGCCGCCCAATAGCGCCATTCACAAGTACATGAACGGCAAGAAGGTGCCGCACATGTTTGTGGCGACGGGCGCCTCCAAGTGGGGCAATCCGAAGGAATATCCGTGGACCATTGGTTGGCAACCCGACTACGCCACGGAAGGATCGATCTACGCCAAGCACATCCTGAAGACGAAGCCCGGCGCCAAGATCGGGATTCTCATGCAGAATGACGACTACGGTAAGGATTACTACAACGGCTTCCTGGCGGGACTGGGCAAAGAAAACGAGAAGTCGATCGTGGCGCGGGCGACTTACGAGGTCACCGATCCAACCGTCGACAGCCAGATGATCCAGTTGAAGAACTCGGGCGCCGATGTGTTCTTCAACATCACCATTCCGAAGTTCGCCGCTCAAGCGATTAAGAAGGCGGCCGAGATCGGCTGGAAACCGGTGCACTACCTCAACAACGTGTCCTCCTCGTTCGCCAGCGTCATGAAGCCGGCCGGCATCGAAGCGTCTCAAGGCATCATTCTGGCGCTCTATCGCAAGGATGTCAGCGATCCGCAGTGGGCCAACTCGCAGGACATCAAGGACTTCAAAGCCTTCATGGCCAAGTACATGCCGAGCGCCGACGTTAATGATGACCTGCACAATTACGCGTACTCGGTCAGCCACACGATGATCGAAACGTTGAAGCGCTGCGGCGATGATCTGACACGCACCAACCTCATGAAGCAGGCCGCGAGCTTCAAGGCATTCGATAATCCGATGCTGTTGCCTGGCATCAAGATCAACACCAGCCCGACGGACTTCTTTCCTCTCCAGGCGGTGCAACTCGCCCGCGTCAAGGGCGAGGGCTTCGAACTCTTTGGCGAAATTCTCGCCAGCGAAAGCACCTGATCGGCTTTTGTGTTCGCCTGATTGTTGCAATGGATTGGTTGCCGCGCGGTGCTCGAAAGGAAATTTCGAGCACCGCAGTATCGGGGCAGGATATTTCCTTACTGATCGCGTCCGTAGCACTCAGCGCAACGTATGCGGCCGCTTGCACCTCTGGCGTTCTTTCGAGCTGTTGTCCTGAGGCTCGACTCCGGTATGTTGTCCGGACAAGCGCTTTAGGAGACGTGCCGCCATGACTGTCAGCACCGAAGACGCGTCGACCTATCGCCGCAACGTTCCCGTGCTCGCGGTGGCGCAGGGCATGTTCATGACCGTGCAGTCGATGGGCACGGTGACGTTACCGATCGCGGCTCTCGTCATGCTCGAGCCGAAATGGCATTGGCTCGCCACCATGCCGTTGTTTTTGAATCACGCCGGCATCATGGCCGTCACCATTCCAGCCTCGTTGCTCATGGCGCGATTTGGCAGGCGGTGCGGTTTCACGATCGGCGCTGTCCTTTCCATTCTCTTCGGCGTGTTCGCGGCGCTGGCGGTCCTGATCCAGAGTTTCGAGCTGCTGTGTTTTGCTGCTTTCCTCAAGGGGTCGGCAGCCGCCTTCGCCCATTACTACCGGTTCGCAGCGGCAGACGTCTCACCGCTGCGCTTGAAGCCGCGTGCGATCAGCTACGTGATGGCGGGCGGTGTGGTGGCGGGCTTCATCGGGCCAGAACTCGCCAAGTTCACCGTCGACTGGTTCGCACCGGTCACGTTCATGGGAATCTTCGTCGCCCTGTCGTTGGTCGCAGCCGCGAGCCTTTTGCTTTTGCAGGCGCTCGTCATTCCCCCGCTCTCGGCGAAAGAAAAAGCCGAAGGCGGCCGGCCGTTGAGCGAAATTGCGCGCCAACCAGCCTACATTACGGCGGTGATGTCCTCGATGTTCGGCTATGCCGTCATGACGCTCGTCATGACATCGACGCCGCTTGCCATGGTCGCCTGCGGCTATGGGTTCCATGAAAGTGCGACCGTCATCCAGTGGCACATCATTGCGATGTTCCTGCCGTCGTTCTTCACCGGCCACCTCATCCAACGTTTCGGCGTGCTGCCGATCATTGCCACCGGCGCCGTCATTGAATTGGGTTGCGCGCTGGTCAATCTCGCCGGCATTGATTTCTGGAATTTCTTGATCGCCAACGTGCTGGTCGGCCTGGGGTGGAACTTTTGCTATGTCGGTGGAACGACTTTGTTGACGCGCACCTATCAGCCGGCCGAGCGTGCCAAGGTGCAGGCGAGCCACGATTTCATCGTCTACGCGACGACCGCGACGGCAGCCCTGATTTCAGGTGTGATGCATGCGCAGGCCGGTTGGACCGTGATCAATGTCGCGACATTGCCTCTGATGATCACGATCGTGTTCGCAACCCTTTGGCTGGCCAACAAGCAGAGGGCCGAGCAGCGCGCCCAGCCCCAGGCCGTCTGAGCGCTCGGTATGCGCTGCCCCTGCTGCAAAAAAAGTGAATCTACAACTTACGCCAACTGTTGCGAGCCGTTCCACGTCGGGCTCCGACTGCCGTCGACAGCCGATGCCCTCATGCGGTCGCGTTACGCCGCGTTCGTCCTCGAAAATGCCGCGTATCTGAGCGCCACATGGCATGCCTCGACGCGACCCCGGGTCATCGAATTCACGCCGGGGCAGGAGTGGCTGGCGCTGCGTGTCATCGCCACCCGAACGACGGGCCACAAGGCGACGGTCGAGTTCGTTGC
>JANOKV010000270.1:0-11608 GCA_031419415.1 Hyphomicrobiales bacterium
GCGAGAGCGACGCGCAGAAGCAAAAACAAAAAACGCCATCTTCCGCGCGCTCCGGCCTGCCGAGCACGGTGTACGTTTTCGAACGTACGCGAAGGGAGGATGTGTGATGCGCTTGGCGTCTCTCGCGGGTGCGATGTTCGCCTCGGCGTTATGGGTCGAACACGACCGCAGTCGGGCGACAGGCCCGACGCCCTGGCGCGAGCGCCGCCCTCCACACCACCGCCAACCATTCGTGCGCGCGCGTTTGCGCTGTTGATCGCTTCTTGGCCAAGGAAAACCGGGCGACGCGCCCCGTCGCGCAAAGCTACACTGTCAAAAAAATCGAAACGAAACTAGGGAAGAAACCGCCATGCGCCGCAGAAAATTTCTCAAACTCAGCGCCAGCGCCATGCTCGGTGCAACTGTGCCCCTTGCCTCACCTGCTGTGTTGCGGGCGCAGGGTGCGTGGCCCAACAAACCGGTGAAGGTGCTCGTGCCCTTTGCTGCGGGTGGCGGGACTGACGTCGTCGCGCGCCCTTGGGCCGACAAGCTCGGACAGATTTTCGGCCAACCTTTCGTCGTCGAAAATCGCGGCGGGGCGAGCGGCATCATCGGCACGGAGGCCGCTGTCAAATCCGCCCCGGATGGCTACACCCTGCTCGTCTCCTCGAATACGACCACTGTCAACCTGCCGCTGCTGCGCACGGTGCCCTACGACCCGAAAGGGCTCGAGCCGATTGCGCGCCTGGGTGATGTCGTCACCGGTTTCGTCATTCACGCGTCCGTTGGGGTCAAGACGTTTCCCGAGCTGCTCGAGTACTGCAAGAAAAACCCCGGCAAACTGGCTTTCGGGTCGTCGGGTCCCGGCACCGGTCCCCATCTGCGCTACGAGATGCTGCGCTTCCGCACCGGTATCGACATCCTGCACGTTCCCTACCGAGGGGGCGCCGACGCGTTGGCCGATATTCTGGCCAACAACGTGCAGATGATGAACGAGCCGGTGACGCTGCCCCACGTCAAGGCGGGCAAGTTGAACCTGCTCAACATCAATCATACCGCGCGCAGCGTCGACTTCCCCGATATCCCGACATTGACTGAACTCGGCTATCCGAATTCCGATGCCGCAATCTGGTTTGCCCTGTGGGCGCCTACCGGCACGCCCAAAGAGATCCAGCAGCGTCTTCACGCCGAAATCACCAAACACGCCGCTGGCGAGGAGATGAAGGAAAAGTTGCGGCTTGCCGGCTCCGCGCCCGTCGTCTCGACCATGGCGGAACTACTCGCCTTTCGCGAGTCCGACACCAAACAGATGGCGGAGTTGATCAAAACCGCCAACATCAAGATCGAGTAATCCGATCGCGGCGTCTGGCTTCCCCCGGGCGCCGCAGACCCCTTCCACACACGGCATCGCGCGAAGTTCCACCGGAGAGACCCGATATGCGTCGTCGCCAATTTCTCGAGCTCGGAGTGAGCACCACCGTCGCCGCTGGCCTCCCACTCGCATTGCCATCCGTGGCGCGCGCCCAGGTCTGGCCCGACCGGCCCGTCAAAATCATCGTTCCCTTCGCAGCAGGCGGCGGCACGGACATTCTCGCGCGACCCTGGGCCGAAAAACTCTCCCAAGCCTTCGGCCAGCAATTCGTCATTGAGAACCGCGGCGGCGCGAGCGGCCTCATCGGCACGGAGGCTGCCGCCAAGGCCCAGCCCGACGGCTATACGTTTCTCTTCACCGGCGCGACCACGACCGTCGCCATTCCCTTGATGCGCAAGGTCAACTACGACCCTGAAAGCCTCATGCCGATCGGCCGTATGGGCGATGTCGTGTGCGGCTTCGTCATCAATGCCGCGATCGGTCCGAAAACGCTGCCGGAGGTGATCGACTACGCCAAGAAGAACCCGGGCAAGCTCGCGTTCGGATCTTCGGGCAACGCCACCACACCGCACCTGCGCTACGAAATTTTCAAGCTGAAGGCTGGGATCGACGTTCTCCACGTGCCCTATCGCGGCGGTGCGGACAGTTTGACGGACCTTCTCTCCAACACCGTGCAGCTGATGAACGAGCCGGTGACTCTACCGCACGTCAAGGCCGGCAAGCTGCACCTCTTCACCGTCAATCACACCAAGCGCATGCCCGACTTCCCCGACGTTCCGACCATGACGGAAGCGGGCTACCCCAATGCCGACGTGCCGATTTGGTTCACCTTGTGGGGCCCCGGCGGCACATCCAAAGAGCTCATCGGTCGGCTCAACGCGAAGATCGTCGAGATCGCCAAAACCGACGACATGAAGGCCAAAATTCATCTGGCCGGCTGCGAACCCGTCATTCAAACACCCGAAGAAATCTCAGCCTTCCGCGAAAAGGACAGGCAAGCCCTAGCGGAACTGATCAAGGCTGCAAACGTCAAGATGGAGTAGGCGAACGACAACGCCAAGTCCGACGACATGAAGGCGCGAATGCGCGCCCTCAGCGTCATCGTCCCAATCCAGACGCCGGAGGAAATGGGTCGTTTCCTCATCGAGGACATCAAGACAAATCTCGAGGTTATCAAGGCCGCCAACGTCAAACTCGACTGAAACTGGGGGAAAACAGCATGCGCGTGCGTTTGGCCGAATGTCTTGCAGTTCTCGTCGCGACCACCATGTGGGCTGCCGCCGCCGCCGCGCAATCCTGGCCCGACCGACCCGTCAAGGTGATCATTCCGTTTCCGCCCGGCGGCGCGACTGATCTCGTCGGGCGGCCGTGGGTGGAAAAACTCACGCAGGCCTTCGGTCAGCCTTTCGTCATCGAGAACCGGGGCGGCGCGGGCGGCATGATCGGCGTCGATGCGGCGGTCAAATCCAACCCGGACGGGTACACTTTGCTGCTTTGCTCCAACAGTCCGCTCGTCGTGCTGCCGCAGCTTCGCAGGACGCCCTACGACGCTATGAAACAGCTTCTTCCCGTCGCGCGCGTCGGCGACATGGTCGGTGGTTTCGCCGTCCACCCCTCGCTGGGCCTCAAGACGATGCCGGAGCTCATCGACTACGCCAAGAAAAACCCCGGCAAACTGATCTACGGCTCGGCCGGATTGGGCACCACGACGCAATTGCGCATCGAGGTGCTCAAGATGAAGGCTGGCATCGATATCCTGCACGTGCCCTATCGCGGCAGCGGCGATGCGTTGACCGATCTGCTGTCGGGCACCGTGCACCTCATGAGCGAAAACGTCGTGTTGACGCACGTCAAAGCCGGCAAGCTCAACCTATTGGCGATGAACCACTACGAACGCCATTGGGATTTCCCGGATGTGCCCACCTTGCGCGAGTTGGGGCTAGACAATGCCGACATTCCCATTTGGTTTTCGATCTGGGCGCCCGCCGGCACGCCGCCCGACATCGTGACCCGCTTGAACGCCAAGGTCATCGAGATCGCCAAAACCGATGATATGAAAGCCAAACTGCGCGCTTCGAGCTTCACGGTGCCGCTGCAGACACCTGCCGAAATGGCCCGCGACTTGGTCGAGGACAGCCGGATCAACGGTGAAATCATCCGCGCCGCAAACGTCAAATTGGACCCCTAGCGGCAACGCCTCGCAATGCCCCCTCAGTCAGGAGTAGACCATGCTCACTCGACGCCTCGCAATCTCGACCCGCGCTGCGGCAGCCGCCTCGATCGTGCTCGCCCTCGTGTGCACGGCGCCCGCCTCGGCCCAAAAAAGCGGCGGCACGCTGCGCATGTATAACAGCTCCAATCCACCCAGCGCCTCCCTGCACGAAGAAACCACGATCGCTTCGGTGATGTCGTTTGCGGGGCTCTTCAACAATCTCGTGCGCTTCGATCCGACGAAAGTGCGCAACAGCCCGGAGACCATCATTCCAGAGTTGGCGACGAGCTGGTCTTATGACGCCACAAAAACCAAGCTCACTTTCAAGCTGCGCCAGGACGTCAAATGGCACGACGGAAAACCGTTCACGGCCCAAGACGTGCAATGCACGTTCCACCGTCTCAACGGCAAAGAGAAGGACTATCTGCGTCGCAATCCGCGTGGCATCTGGTTTGAAAACCTCACCGAGGTCACCTTGAGTGGCGACTATGAAGCCACCTTCGTGCTTTCCAAGCCGCAGACCTCCCTGCTCTCCATGTTGGCCGCCGGCTATACCGTCATCTACCCCTGTCACGTGTCGGGGCGCGATATGCGCGTCAAACCCGTCGGCACGGGCCCCTTCAAATTCGGCGAGTTCCGGAGCAACGAAGTCGTCCGTCACGTCAAAAACTCCGACTACTGGAGAAAAGGCTTTCCCTATCTCGACGCCATCGAGTGGCGCATCGTGCCCAATCGCTCGACGCGCATTCTGGCGTTCACCTCCGGGGAGTTCGATATGACCCAGATCGCCGACATCACGGCGCCCCTCCTCGGCGACATCGAAAGCAAAGCGCCTAAGGCCGTCTGCGCCATGTTGCCGACCAACGTCACCACCCACATGCTCGTCAACCGGGAAAAGCCGCCGTTCGACAAGGCGGAATTGCGTCAGGCGATGATGCTCGGGATCGACCGGCAAGCCTTCATCGACATTCTCACCGCCGGCAAGGCCAACCTCGCGGTGAACATGATGGCCCCACCGGAGGGCAACTGGGGCATGACGGTCGACGAGCTGAAAAAGCTCGCGAGCTACGGTGATCCTGTCAAGCAGAGGGCGGAAGCCATCAAGATCATGGAGGGGCTGGGCTATGGCCCCAACAATCGCCTCAAAATCAAGGTCGCCACGCGCGACTTCAATACGTTCCGCGATCCAGCCGTGATCCTGGTCGACCAGCTCAACAAAATTCATTTCGACGCCGAACTCGACATCGTCGAGTCCTCTGTCTGGTACAATCGATTGTTCGGTGGCAACTATGCCGTCGCCCTCAATCTCTCCGGGGCCGGCATCGATGATCCCGATGGTGTGCTGAAAATGGGATTCGACTGCAAGTCGGACGCCAATTTCTCGAAGTACTGCAATCCCGAGGTCGACAAACTTCTCGACCAACAGTCCCAGGAAAACGACCCCGCCAAACGCCGCCAGATCGTCTGGGAGATCGAGCGCACGCTGGTGAGAGACGTCGCTCGGCCCATCATCTTCCACGGCAAAGCCGCCACCTGCTGGCACCCCTACGTGCGGGGCTACATCCAGCAGGAAAACTCCATCTACAACAACTCCCGCTACGACGAGGTCTGGCTCGACAGATGAGTGCCGAAACGCTCGGCGTGCCGTGACCCTTGCGACAACGCCTGGTTTGCGTCGCCTTGGCGTGATGCCATCACCGTTGACTGTCCAGCATCGGGTCGACACACGATCTGGTAATGATATAACACTCCATCTCCTGCCCTCTGGCGATGATGGCCCATGCCCAGCAAGCGACCCGACACGCGGTTTCCCCCGCCCGGACATGACCACGCACCCTGCGTCGAGGACATGCTCGCGCGCGCCGACCAAGCCTTTGCCACGCGCGGCATGCGCCTCACGCCACTGCGTCGCCGCGTCTTGGAAAATATCGCGGGCTCCCACACAGCCGTCGGTGCTTATGATTTGCTCGACCGGTTGGCGCGATCCGGTGAGCGACGCTTGGCGCCAATCTCGGTCTACCGCGCGCTCGACTCGCTGGTGGAAGCCGGGATCGTCCATCGTCTGGAAAGCCGCAACGCTTTTTTCGCCTGTCATGCACCCCATGCGAGCGACCGCCGTCAAGTCGTGCTCGCCTGCGAATTTTGCGCCACTGTCGCCGAAATCTCGGGCGAGGCCATCTTCAAGGGGATCGCCGCGATGGCGCGCGCGGCTGCGTTCAAAACCGAGCGGACGTTGGTCGAGGTGATTGGCGCCTGCGCCCGGTGCGCGGCGGATCGCGAGGCGATGACCGATGCATGACACCCCGCGCGATGCCGCCGCTCCGTCCGATGCGCATGCCCACGACCACGCGCACGGCTCGCAGAGCCACGATCATCACCATCACGCGCCGATCCAGATCCGGCCCAACGCCCTGCTCTGGGCGCGCGGGGTCAGCTTGGTTCGGGCCGGCCGCCCGATCCTGGAGCGCATCGACATCGACATCACCCCGGGCGAAATCGTCACGCTGATCGGCCCGAACGGGGCCGGTAAAACCACCCTCGTGCGCGTCCTTTTGGGCCTGGAAACCGCAGATAGCGGCGAGGTCCAGCGAAGTCCCGGCCTGCGTGTCGGCTATGCGCCGCAACGCTTCGACCGCGATCCCGCCATCCCCATGACCGTGTCACGCTTCCTCACGCTGGGCGCGCCAGCCACGGCCGCGACGATCGCGCGAACCTTGGAAGAAGTCGGCGCCCAGCGCGTCGCGGCCCAGCAGCTTTCGGATTTGTCCGGCGGGGAGCTGCAACGGGTCGTGTTGGCGCGCGCGCTCGTGCGCAATCCCGATCTGCTCGTCCTGGATGAGCCTGTACGCGGCGTCGACTACGTCGGTGAAGCCGAGCTCTACAAACTCATCGGCCGCATTCGCGACGAGCGCGGTCTCGGCGTCCTTCTGGTCAGCCACGATCTGCACGTCGTCATGGCGCAGAGCGATCGCGTCGTGTGCCTCAACCGGCACGTGTGTTGCCATGGCGTGCCCGAAACGGTCGCCCAGCATCCCGAATACGTGCGCCTGTTCGGCACGGACACTGCCCGCGCCTTCGCCGTGTACCACCATCATCACGATCATGCACACAACTTGGCGGGCGATCCCCTGCCCCCGCCCGAGGTTCCCGACCGATGATGGAACCCTTTTTCGTTCGGGCCCTCATCGCCGCGATTGGGCTCGGCGTGTTGGCCGCCCCACTCGGCTGCCTCGTAGTGTGGCGGCGTATGTCTTACTTCGGGTCGACGGTCGCGCACGGCGGGCTGCTCGGTGTGGCGCTGGGCCTCTTTCTCGGCATTGATCTGACCGTCGGCGTCATCGCGGTCGCGCTAGCGATCGGCGCGCTGCTCGTGGGGCTGGGCCGCCAGCGCGTGTTACCGACCGATAGCCTGCTCGGCATCCTCTCGCACGCGGCTCTGGCCGGCGGATTGGTCGCCGCCGCCAAACTGTCGGGCCAACGCCTCGATCTGATGGGTTACCTTTTCGGCGATATCCTGGCGGTGACCCAGGGCGACCTATTCTGGATTTTCGGCGGCGGCGCGGTTGTTCTGGCCGTCATCGCCTGGCTCTGGCGGACGCTTATCGCCATCGCCGTTCACGAGGAACTGGCCGCAGCCGAGGGCCTCGATACACGTATGGCGGAAGCGGCGTTGATCATGATCCTGGCCTTCACGGTCGCTGTCGCCATGAAGATCGTCGGCGTTCTATTGATCATCGCCTTTCTCATTATGCCGGCCGCCGCCGCCCGCCCGTTCGCGACCACGCCCGAAGGCATGGTTGCCTCGGCGGCCGTACTGGGCGGACTAGGCTCGCTGCTCGGTTTATTGCTGTCAATGCAAGCGGACGTTCCGGCTGGACCCGCAATCGTGCTCGTGCTGTCGGCGTTTTGCCTCGTCGGTTTAGGGTGGAACGTCCTGGCGAAACGCTGATCGCCCCCGCACACGTCAATCCCACAGCCAAGCAGCACCGCGCACACCCGAGGCATCACCCCACCCGTCATCACCAACCGTCTCTGGGAGGCTCACCCGTCAAGACGTGGTGCGCCTGCACCACCTGCACCGGATCGAGGTCCGCCGTTGCGGCAAAGACGAGCAACTGCGACTCATCGGCCAGCAGATAGTCGAGAACGGCCGCCCAAACCTCAGGTGTTTCCGCCTGCGCGTACAACTCGCCTGGGTCGAGCCCCGTCTTGGTCAGAAACTGCTCGAGCCGGCCTCTATCCTCGGCCAAATACAGCAGGCCGCGTTGTCCGATTTCCTCGGCCTGCGCCCGCTTATGCGCGTCGCTCAGAACTCTTTGTTTCATCAGACGAATCGCTCACTGGTTTGTCGGGTCCGATATATTAAACAATTGGTTAGTGTTTTAGGCGACACTTCCCGTCTTCACCTTCCCCGAATCGGTGCAAGACGCCGAGGGGAGGCTGTTCGAGAGTCGAGGGCAATGACTTATCAGGGAAACGTGCGAACCTTCGAGAGCCGTAAACCAAAGCTCCCAGGCGCGCAGAAAACCGTGCTGATCGTGGAAGACAACGAGCTCAATATGAAGCTCTTCCATGATCTCCTCGATGCGCACGGCTACGCAACCATTAAGACGCGCAATGGATTGGAAGCCCTTCGCCTCGCGCGCGAACAGCGGCCCGATCTCATCCTGATGGACATTCAACTTCCCGAGGTCTCCGGCCTCGAAGTGACCAAATGGCTCAAGGAAGACGAGCAACTGCGCTCGATTCCCGTCATAGCCGTAACTGCGTTTGCGATGAAAGGTGACGAAGAACGGATCCGGCAGGGAGGGTGCGAGGCCTACATCTCCAAACCCATCTCGATCGGCTCATTCATCGCGACCGTTCGTCACTTCATCGGCGATCTTTGAAACCAGACGGCGTTTACTTCACTCCGGAAACCCAGCGATGACCGCCCGCGTACTCGTCGTCGATGACATCCTCGCCAACGTCAAGCTGCTCGATGCGCGGCTGTCGGCGGAATATTTCGAGGTTTTGACCGCTTACAGCGGCAAAGAAGCCCTCGATATTCTCGCGCGCGAGAGGGTCGATGTCGTGCTGCTCGACGTCATGATGCCCGGAATGGACGGCTTCGAAGTTTGCCGCCGCATCAAGGCCATGCCCAAGTTGGCGCATCTGCCTGTCATCATGGTCACCGCCCTCGATCAGCCCTCCGACAAACTGCAGGGCCTGGACGCGGGCGCCGACGATTTCCTCACCAAACCCGTGGACGACATCGCGCTCATCACGCGGGTGAAAAATCTCGCGCGCCTGAAGGTGCTGGCTGACGAACTCATGAGCCGCGCCGCCACCTCCGACGACTTGGGGCTTGGCGCTCCGTCTCCGGCTGAATGGGCGCAGACCGGCAAACAAGGCAACATCCTCCTCGTCGAAGATCATGCGCGCTCGGGCCAACGCATCGTCGAAGGCATCGGCAACGTCCACAGCATCACGATCGCGACCGACCCGCATGCCGCGCTCATCGAAGTGGCCGAGCAGAACTACGACGTTCTGATCATCAGCTTGTCGCTGATCAATTCCGATGGGCTGCGCTTATGCTCGCAGGTTCGTTCGCTCGAGCGAACCCGGCATATGCCGGTCATCATCATGGTGGAGCCGGGCGACGATGCGCGCCTTCTGCGGGGCCTCGACATGGGCGTCAACGACTACGTCCTGCGCCCGATCGATCGCAACGAGCTGTTGGCGCGCATTAAAACGCAGATCAAACGCAAGCGTCACGCCGACCTGCTTCGCGCCCGCCTCGATCAGGGGATGGAACACGCCATCACCGATGCGCTGACCGGGCTCAATAATCGACGCTACATGGAAGGCCACCTCGCGACCCTGGTCGCGCAATCGGTGGAATCTGGCCAGCCGCTGTCCTTGATCGTGGCCGACATCGACTTCTTCAAATCAATCAACGACACCTACGGCCACGACGCGGGCGACATGGTGCTGCGCGAATTCGCCACCCGGTTTCGTCGCAACACGCGCGGCATCGATTTGGCGTGCCGCTTCGGCGGCGAAGAGTTCGTCATTGTCATGCCCGATACCGATGTGCGTCGCGCCACGCACGTGGCCGAGCGGCTGCGGGCCTGCATCGAGTCGGAAGCGTTTCAGGTCGATTCGACGACGCTATTGAGGGTCACCGCGAGCGTGGGCATCGCGACCCTCGAGAGCAAGAACGACACGCCTGAGCTCTTGTTCAAGCGCGCCGATACCGCGCTTTACATCGCCAAACGCGAGGGCCGAAACCGCGTCGTTGCAGAGGCCGTTCAAGCCGCCTGACGCCGCTTTGCGGTCATGCCGGAGGCCAGCACCTACGGTGCGATCAGCCCATGCGATCGCGGCCATTCGTCAGGTGCATGGCGAACCCAGGCTTGCATTGGACAAAATGCCGTGGGATGCTGAACCCACTCCTGGAGTTTTTGTTCCAGCGTTTGTCCCAGGAAGAGTGCCGACATTCGCTGGTCGACTGAGCCCTTGTCTACACGGGGACGCCGCATCCTCTGTGCTTGGCAAGGTTGATCGGATGTAGCGGCTGATGAGAATTTCTCGATTTAAGCCGCGCAAATCCGATCGAAACATCGAACGGTAGACCGATGCCCTCTTTGGTCGTCGTTTGGTGGAGTGCCAGCCCGTCACTGCTCGGTTTCTACCCCGCTACCGAGACCAGTGACGGGCTTGGTCACTCACGACCGCGCCTACTTTCCTGATATTTCGGACGAGAGAACCCACCGGCCGCCGCTCAAGCTTCCCTTTGGATGCCTGTCGAGCTCGCCCAAAATCGACCTGAACGGAGAGTGACCGTCGTTTATTTAATCTTGGTTTCTTTGAAATCGACGTGCTTGCGCACCACCGGATCGTATTTTTTGAAGGTCAACTTATCCGTCGCAGTGCGGGGGTTCTTTTTCGTCACATAGAAGAATCCGGTGCCTGCCGTGCTCAACATCTTGATTTTTTGGCCAACGGGTTTCGCCATAACGGTTCACGCCTTCTGCACTGTCCAGCTCGCGAGCCGACATGGGTCTGTGTTGGGCGCACTCTATTGGGCGCAAGCGTCAAGTCAAGCCGCAGATGGCCCGTCCCCGATCAACTCTCGTTTGAAAGTGCCCCGTCTGTTGTAATAGTACGGCACCGGAGCATCCGAAGCCACTAATGGCCCGGCCTTGAGGCGATCTCCCAGGTCTTCCAGGATCACGCGCGTGATCGGCGGCAGGTCGAGCCCGCGCGCTTCGGCCAAGTCCATCCAGACCAAATCCGACAATTCGTCTTCGGGGGGAGGCCCCCGAAAAGTGATGGCGCGAGCGTCGACACAAAAAAAGCGGGTGTCGAAGCGGCGGGGGCGGCCGGGCGGCGTGATGGCGCGCGCGAAGAACGCGATCTGGGCCAGGCTCGGCACGAAACCCGTCGCATAAAACCGTTGCCACGACCCATCGGCGGGCGGTGTTTCGCCAGCACTGGGGCGGCCGATTATAATGCCGGCTTCTTCGTAGGTCTCGCGAACGGCCGCCAGGGCCAGGGCGCGGGCTCGGGCGATGCTCGCGCCCCCCTTCATATCGACCAGCAACCTCGACAATTCACGTGCCGCCAGATCGTCGCTACACGTCATGGTGCGGTCGACGCGGTCCACTCGACCGCCGGGAAAGACATATTTTCCGGGCATGAATTTCATATCCACGCGCCGTTTGCCAAACAGGAATCGCGGTGGGCCGCTCGAGCCATCGACGAGGATGAGCGTTGCCGCATCGCGGGGCCGCAACACCGCAGCCTTGGCAGCCGGGCGCTGATCGCTCACAGCCGAAGTCGTCACGTCTCGAGACACGATGCGATCACCCGATGGCCAGCGTTGAAATGTCTGCTGTCGACTACAGCGTTCGCGACGCCGGTTCGGCCTCGACCGCAAACCCATGCATCCGCAGCGCCCATTGTAGGCCGACGAGCCCGCCTTTGACCATCGGCAGAAGCGTCAGGCTCAGCCCGACCGTCAAAGGCAACCACAGCACCATATGCACCCAGATCTCCGG
>JANOKV010000271.1:0-2477 GCA_031419415.1 Hyphomicrobiales bacterium
GAATGTCCAAGAGCAGCGAGACTGTTACCGAGCCTACGAGATCTTCAGGGATTTCAATTGGTGTGAACGTGCCAGCTTTGTTGCTCAATTCGGCCTTCGTGCGCCCTTCGGAGACGTCGACGCGGTGGAGGACTGGCAGGACAGCGATTTCCCAGCGTCGCGTTGCCAGAGGCCGCCTGTCCCAACGCGGCGCTCCGAGCGCGGGCGCAATCGCGGCACCAAGACCAAGGAAGGCAAGCGGGCTCGGCAATCCGGCCGCAAAGTCGTTCATCAGGAGATTGACCCGGCTGGCCCGTAAATTTTTGACCAGGAACATTCAGGTTTCCCCCGCGGCCTTCAGCCGTCCCTTGAAATGGTCACTCGTCAGCACACGGCGTGCTTGGTCAAAACCGCCGGGCGGCCAGTAACGATCAAGCAAGATAGTCGTGACCGAGGGAGGGGCCGCAGGGCTACACTCTGGATGCGCGGATCGGGTGTCGGCTATAGTGTCGTCGATGAACTCGCGGGCTGTGGCGATGAGCGCGTCGGCGCGCCGGTCACGTCCAGCACGGATATCCTGATTGCTATGATCAATGTCGAGCAGACGTGAATATGCGGCAATGGCGTCGGGCAGGACCTTGTCACGCCAGCGCGGAAACCTCCCTCCGTGCGCATAGCGATACAATTCCGCGCTCGAACTACTGAGCACAGGCGGCATTTTCGCAAAAAATCGAGTGCGCTGGTTGCCGACGGCGCTGGAGATATTCTGGGGTTTGTCAGCTACATACTGGCGGTGCCAACGGCCTCGTGGAACGTGCGGCTCCCCTTCGACATCCTTGCGAAAATAGGGCTCCGTGACCTCTCTCATCCGCACATAGGCCTCCGCCGGTGCCAGCGGGGTGACCTGAAGGTCACCGCCGCCGGGCCGAGGTAGGAAAATGATAGGAAATTCGGCAACCGGAAGCGTCGACACGGGCGGCACAGGCGTCATCAGGGACTCACGCAGGACCGCGAGCGCTTCGTCGCCGAACGAGTCGGCAAATCCTTTCGTCAACGTCGGCGACAGATCATCCGGGTTGAGGATGTGGTCGGCCAGCGACTTTGGTGCATGACCCCGTACCTCAAGCGGCCGGAAGACGAGCTTGGCAACGGGGGCTTTCTTCGCGTCGATGGACGGAACCAGCGCAGGGTGCCGATTGGGGCTGGGGTCGATAATTCTTAGGACGCTCTGGCCAGCAGGCGCCCTCGTCGTGATGAGCTTGAGGAGGTGCGTGCCGCTCCCGCACCCGACGCGTTGAAAGTCTTCGGGCGTCGGAATGTCTTTCCCCGACCGTTCCCAAGCCTGTCGGATCAGCGCGAACTCGGCACCAATTCCGTCGCCCTCCAACACGCGTCCCAGAGGACGATGCGACAGCAGCGCGTCGAGCGTTGGTACTTCGTCACTCATGATTGCCTCCTGTTCGCGCAATCGATCCGAGGGTATTTGGTTGCCACGCTGCACGATAGCTACCCAAGCGTGCGACATTGAATGATGCAAATGATCCGCTTATGGGATGTCCCGTCGCGTCGGCTCGCCTCCCGATCACGACATTTGCCGGAAGCAACGTCTCTGGCGTTTAGAAACTGAGCGGATACATCCGCTTCTGGATGACGACGTCGACGAGCAAGCGGCACGGAGCTGCAAACGGCGGGAGCGATCCGAACCTTCGATGGCTTCTTGCCTACTGCGCGGTATAGCCTCCATCGATCACCAGTTCGGTACCGGTCACGAATGAGGCCTCGTCGGAAGCGAGGTACAGAACGCCGTAGGCGACATCCATCACCTCGCCCAAGCGGCGCAACGGCGTGACGGCGGCTTTGGAGGCGCGTCCGGACGCATTCGTATTGTTCAGCATTGGCGGCAAATAGCCCGGATGGACGGAGTTGACCCGCACTCCGGTCGGTCCGAACCGCACTGCGGCGGTCTTGGTGAAGATACGCACCGCGCCTTTCGACGCGCTGTACCCGGGGTGGCTGTCCGCGCCTCCGATGAAACCCATGATCGACGAGATATTGACGATCGAGCCGCCGCCGGTCCTGGCCATTTCGGCCGCCGCGCGTGTGGTGCCCAGGAACACGCTGGTGGCGTTGACGGCCATCAGCTTTTCCCAACCCGCCAGTGCCAGTTCGTCACCGACGGAGCTGCCGCTGATACCGGCGTTGTTAACCAGAATATCGAGTCTGCCGTAAGTTGCGATGGTGGTGGCGATCAGTTGGTTTCACGCCGCTTCCGACGTAACGTCCGCCTTCACGAACGTTGCCCGGCCCTGGCTGGCACTGATGTCGGCGGCGACCGCTTCGCCTTCTTTTTGGAGCATGTCGGCGATCACGACCGCCGCACCCTCCTTGGCGAACAGCCGGGCTTCCGCCTCGCCCATGCCGTGCGCGCCGCCGGTTATGATTGCGACCTTGTCTTTCAGTCTCATGCGTCTCTCCCTCGTCGCTCAGGGTCGATCATC
>JANOKV010000272.1:0-2379 GCA_031419415.1 Hyphomicrobiales bacterium
CAGGGTCATTCATTTCTCACGGCCGGAAATCGAGGTCAGCGGCGACCCACCAATAAATTAAACGTCTTGCCCGCGGAGGCCGGCACCCACGCCTCCTTGCTGCTGGCACGCTCATGGAAAATAAGAACGACTCGAAACGCCGCGCTGCCCATGGCCCTCGAAGCCACAGTCGAGAACCGACGTCACCGAACGTGGGTTCCCGCCTTCGCGGGAATGACGGAGAGAATTGAATTGCCCTAGGAGCCCATGGTGTCTGGCCGTCGGCCTGGCGCCCGTCAGCGCCTGCGCCGACATCTGCTCTGCTTGGTGGAGGAGTGACGCCAGGCCGACGGCCGGACACCGGCGATCTGTCTGTTTACTCACTGGCCCGACGACAGCCATGTGACGGTCGCCGCCGCACCCGGCCCGGTGGCGAGCCGTTCGGCGAGGAACGGCAGGACCGCGCGCACCTCCCCTTCGAGCCGGAATGGGGGGTTCATAACGATCAATCCGGCGGCTTCCAATCGATCCGCGCGCTCACCCACACGCAGTTCGACCGCCAACATCTTGGCATGCCCCGCCATCGCCAGCCGCCGCTTGAACGCGCCCACGGCCGCCGCATCCTTGATGGGATACCAGAGCAGATAGACGCCTGTGGCGAAGCGATCGACCGCCGCCGCCAATCCTTGCGCCAAGCGCTCGAACTCGCCGGGTTCTTCGAACGGTGGATCGACGAGAATGACGCCGCGCCGCTCTCGGGGCGGCAGCACCGCGCGCAACGCCTGCCACCCGTCAAGGCCGAGAACTTTCG
Source organism: Hyphomicrobiales bacterium (assembly GCA_031419415.1). GTDB lineage: Bacteria > Pseudomonadota > Alphaproteobacteria > Rhizobiales > Hyphomicrobiaceae. The sequence continues at coordinate 791 of JANOKV010000272.1, forward strand.
CGCGGCGATCCCCGCGCATCTCGACCTCCAATTGCGCGCGGTCGAGCGGATGCAGCTCGTTGGCGATGAGACGATCGCCCGGGCGCATCAACTCCAGGGCAAGGCGCGGGGAGCCGGGATAGAGCGGCCCCTGCGCGCCGCCATTGAGCCGCGCGATGGCGTCGAGGTAGGGGGCCAGGAGATGGCGCACGTCCTCGGGCAGCGGGGCCGCATCGGCTCCGACCAGCCGATCGATCCCGTCGCGCCATTCGCCGGTGCGCGCCGCTTCGTCGGCCGACAGATCATAGACGCCGACGCCCGCATGCGTGTCGATGACCCGGAACGGCGTCGGCTTGAGCTTCAGATGCTCGATGACCAACGCCAGCACGACGTGCTTCAACACATCCGCAAAGTTGCCCGCATGAAACGCATGTCGATAGTTCATGCGCGCAGGCTGTGCCGGGTCGTGGAGAATGCGTCAAGGGGGGGCGTGGTTGGTGGCAGTGTGGTGGGAGTTGGCAATGGCAGCAGCACTGCAAAGGCGTCCATCAGCCACCGGGCGTGATGGGCCGATTGCCCACACTCGGGGCAGGCAATTTAATGCCCATGACGATTGGTGCGTGCATACATTTGCGGACATCGAGTGCACTGAGATCGGCGACGATTTTCTCGCCGCCGACCACGTCCGTTGGTTGGGGTATCGCGTCGATCCTTCAGATGTCGATCTTCTCGGCGATCTCGATCGCGTCATCGACTTCGATGCCGAGGTAGCGAACGGTGCTTTCGATCTTCGAATGTCCGAGCAAAAGTTGCACCGCTCGGAAATTCCCGGTGCGTCGGTAGATCAGTACTGCCTTCGTGCGTCGCAGCGAATGCGTACCGAACTTGGCTGGATCGAGCCCGATGCTTGCGACCCACTCTTGAACCAGACGGGCATACTGCCTCGTGGTCAGCCCGCGCTTGGCGTCGTCACCTCGACCAGCAAACAGGAACTGACCCGGTTTGCGCCCCGTCAGCCTCAAGTACTCATCGATCGCCATTCGCGCTTGGTCGGTCACCTCGAACCGAACTGGCCTGCCCGTCTTCTTCTGTCGGATCGTTGCGCGATCCATCGCGTAACCACTCGGGGCCACATCATCCACGCGGACGGCGACCACGTCGCAGCCGCGCAGCTTGCTGTCGATCGCCAGGTTGAAGAGGGCGAGATCCCTTTTCTTCCCCTCGATCTGCAGCTTCGTCCGGATCGACCAGACGTGGCTTGGCCGCAAGGGCGGCTTGGCGCCGACGAGCTTGCCTTTGTTCCAAGGGGTGCGGCGGGTAGGCTTCACGGTGGCAGGCGCGTAGTCTTCTTCCATGGTCTGTCTCCTTGGTTGAGAGACAAACCAGAATGCGCCAGACTTGGCCCAAACCACTGATCCAACGGCAGGTTTCGGACCATTTCTTCCATGGCGTGGTTACCGACCGTCGAAATTGACCCGATGCGGAAATCTGTCGGGGGCGTGAAGCGGACCATGTTTCGTCGGCTCATTGGGCGTTGAACGGACGTGGGCCATTTCGCCGTTCGAGTTCGAACGCGGTGACGGCGTTCTCGGGAAGGGGTTGTAATGCTA
>JANOKV010000273.1:0-25034 GCA_031419415.1 Hyphomicrobiales bacterium
GATGCTGTCGAGGGTGCGCATCGGATCAATCAGAACGAAGGTCGAGAGCAGCGGTTCTTCGGCGGTCTCCGTCAGAAAGGGAGCGATCGGAAAGGGCCGATAAGACATCTCTTCGGGATGCTCGTCATCATAGGCGGGGGCCGGAATCCAGGAGGTCGGCGCAAGTCCGCTGGCGTCCGACACAGAACGGCCGGTGTTATGCGCCGGATTGACGGCCGCCACGCGCGAGCCGGCGTGTTGCGGTGCGGTGGCGTGTGGCGCTGGTCCAGGCGTGCCGGCCAAACTGGGGAGCGCCGCATCCGAGGGACGAGCGGGCGCCGGACCGGAGACCAGCAGGGGAGCGGACGGGTTGGCCAGCGCTACGAGCGCCGTCAACTTGGCGCGGTCAGCGGCGGTCGGGATGTGGAAGCCTGCCGTTTCTGTGCGGGTTGCAACGGCCGGCGCCAGAACGGCGCGCGGGTGTTCGATCAGGCGCGGCTCGGGGGCTGATCGCGCGAGTTTGTCGTTCGAGGCGAAGGACGTCTTGGCTTTGTCCGAAGCGTCGGCGATCGCATATCGAGCCGGCGCGCGGCGTTGTTCATGGAATTCAGTGACCTGCGCCGTGAGCTCGGGATGGCGCGCGTGGGCGCTGCGCACATCATCCTTGGTGAGCGGTCCACCGTCGGCGGCCGCGTGTTGTGTGACGCCGGAGGGAAACAGCAGCGCCAGTTCATGGCGCGGCAGACGCGGCCAACTGCGCACGCGATCCGTATCGACATGCACGAACGGCAGCGCCGACGTCGGGTAGTAGCCGACACCACCCTTTTCGCGCACCAGCGCCGAGTAACGGAGCTTTTTTACCGGCACGTCGGGGAAGTGTACGTCAGCCGCCTTGCCGACGATATGGCGGCTTTCGCTCGCCTGGCCACCGACAGAGCGGCGGAGCTGATCGTTGGTCGCGCGCGATCGGTAACCGGAAATGACGTGGATAGGCTCCTTGGAGCCGAGCTCGTGATGCATCTCCCACAGGATATCGACGAGTGCGGGGTCCATTCTCGTCGACTCGTTGCGCCGCCAGTCGCGCAGAGCGTGATTGACCTGCGCCAGGCCGGCTTCGACGTAGCGGCCATCGCGCTTGTAGACGACCGAGACTGTTTCTTTCGTGTGGATGTTGTGGAGCGAAATGGTGCGCTCCCCGCCCGATGCGCCAACGAGCGTGGCCGCGCCGCCGGTCAGGCCGACGGCGGCAATGGCAAGGATCAAACGCGTACGCATACCCAAAAGCTCTTCCCCCGAAGGCTCGCCGAAGCCGGCTTGCGGCCACTGGCGTCTCCCGACACCGGTGCGCCTCCCGTTCCCGCGGCGCTCTCCGATGGCCAACCGATGTCTCTGAAAGTGAGCCCGGTTGGTTAACAGCGGGTAACCATGCAATGCGGACACATCTGGGCACACCCGAGGCGATGTCGAGGCAAGGCGTTAATGCGGGAACTTTTTCGCCCCGGCCTGAGGGGCCCTTCGAGCCCGCATGTCGCACCCGCGAAGGGCCCGGCGTTAGCGGCCGAGCGTGTAGAATTCGTCGTTGGGGCGCATGCCCGTGACATTGGCGAGCCGGTTCGACATGGCGAAAAAGGCGGCAATCGCGGCAATATCCCAAACGTCTTCACGGTCAAAGCCGTGCCCGGACATGGCCTCCAGATCGGCATCGCTGACCGTTTGCGATTCGAGCGCCACCTGCATTGCGAAAGCCAACATGGCGCGTTGGCGTGGCGTAACGTCGGCCTTGCGCCAATTGATCGCGATCTGATCGGCTAGCAGCGGGTTCTTGGCCCGCACGCGCAGGATCGCCCCATGCGCGATGACGCAGTACTGGCACTGGTTGGCGGCGCTGGTGGCGACCACGATCATTTCGCGCTCGGCTTTGGAGAGGCCGCCAGCCTTCTCCATCAGCGCATCATGATAGGCCATGAACGCCCGAAACTCCTCGGGCCGATGCGCCAGCACCAAAAACACGTTCGGCACGAAGCCCGCCTTCTCCTGGACGGTCGTGATGCGCACGCGCACGTCATCGGGCAGCGCGGCGAGGTCGGGCACGGGGAACCGGCTGATGGCGGGCGTTGTCATGGGCGTGCTTTCGGGTGTGGGGGCGACGTGGGTGCGCGGGCAGGGTAACCCGTCCCCGCGCGAGGCGCTACGTGGGCGTCAACCGCGCCCTACAACCCATGGTGTCAGGCATCAGCCCAGTCCAGAATGTCAGGACTCAGCCCGGTTTGTACCACTTGCGCCCTCCTCACTCCCCCACCGCGTCCAAAATCCCCCGCACGCCAGCCATCAGAAGCCCATGGTCGGTGCCGGTGGCGACCATGTTGAAGCCGAGTTTCCGGTACTGCTTGGCCCAGGTGGCATCGGCGGCCATGACGCCGAGCGCCTTGTTGTGTTTGCGGCCGGCCGCGACGATGCGCTTGATTGCGGCGACGTAGGCGGGGTGGTCGAACTGGCCGGGAATACCGAGGAAGTTGGTCAGGTCGAAATGACCGAGCCACAGGCAATCGATACCTTCGACGGCCGCGATACCCTCCACGGCCTCGAGGCCGCGCTCGGTCTCGATCTGGGCGATGACGAGGTTGCGCGCGTCGGCCGCTTTCATTTTCGCCAGGGGTGCGCCGGGCTCATAGTCGTCGTGGGCGAATGAGAAGGCCGCACCGCGCCGACCTTTGGGCGGGTAGTGTGTGGCTTCGGCGATGGCTTTGGCCTGCTCGACAGAGTCGACCATCGGCACCATGACGCCGTGGGCGCCAACATCGAGCGCGCGGGCGAGGAAATGGTAATCCCCATTCGGCACCCGCACCATCGGGGCGACGCCGATGCCCCGGCAGTGCGCGGCCTGGATTTTCAGGCTCTCGATCGACAGTCCCGCATGCTCCATGTCGTAGATGATGTATTCGCAGCCGGCGTGCTTCATGATTTGGGCAATGCCTGGCGTGAAAAACTCGAAGACCATCGCGCCTAGCACCGTTTCGCCGGCCAGCGCCCGTTGCCGCAGTGATTTCTTGGCCATTTCGTTGCCTCCCGATGTGTCCGTGCCTGACCCCAGGAGGAACATGCCGCAAAGCGACGACGCGCGGCAAGCTGGGTGGGCGCTGACAGATGAAGGAGAAGGCCCCGATTTCGGGGACATCTGGCGGAAATTGAGCCTCGTCGTCTTGAAACCGCCGAAAAATCCGCTCAACACACCGCTGCGGCCACGGGCAGCACAGTCACCGGGGGATTGTCGGGCGGTTCGCCTTTCGTGCACCTCGTCGACAGGCTATAGGTGCCTCACGAAGGCGGCAGATGGCCGCCGACCACGGGCTGCGGCCCTAATCGGGGACGAAAGACAGCATGGCCGATCGTGGCGACGTGTTTTTGCGTGAAGTCGACGAAGAGGTTCGCCGGGAGCAGCTCTACAGGCTCTGGCAGCGATACGGGATCTATTTCGTCGCAGTTGCGTTGCTGATCGTCTTCGGCGTCGGCGGCGTAAAGTGGTGGCAACACCGGCAGGCGTCTATCGCCGAGGCCGCCGGGGAGCGTTACGAAGCCGCTGCACGGTTGGCGAGCACGGGCAAGTCAGACGATGTGGTGAAGGCGTTCTCATCCATCGTCGGCGATGGCCCGAAAGGCTACGCCGTCCTCGCTCGCTTGCGCGTCGCTGGCGCGCTCGCCACGTCGGGTAAGCCCGCAGAAGCGCTGCCGCACTACGATGCGCTCGCCAATGATGTCGGCGTCGATCAGGTCCTGCGCGATTACGCGGCCGTTCAATCCGCCATGCTGAGAGTGGACAACGCCGATTGGGAGGAGATGGAGAAGCGGCTCACGCCGCTCCTGTCGGCAACATCGCCCTGGCGGCATATGGCCCGCGAAGTTCGGGCCTTCGCTGCGGTAAAAGCGGGGAAATCTGATGACGCCCGCAAGCAGCTCGACATGTTGTTGGGAGAGCGAACCCTGCCGCCGTCGATGGTCGAGCGGGTGCAATTGCTGCTGACCGTTCTGACGGATCAAGACGTGGCAAAAGCGACGCCGTCAGCGACGCCCGGTACGCCCGGAGCGCCGAGCCAAGACGCAATCAAGACACCGACGCCAGAGGCGAAGAAATAAGCTGGTTCGGTGAAAGAAGGGGGATATCACATGCGCAGCACAGCACGGTCGATCCGCGCCACGGTAGGGCTCGTTGCTCTCATGGCTTGCGGTGCGCTGGCTGGTTGTTCGGACGGGCCGCAGCTTCCCCGTCTCAGCGACCTGAACCCATTTGCCGAAAAGGAAGTGCCGCTTCCCGGCAAGCGCATTCCCGTGGCGCTGTCCGAAAACCGCGCCGGCCTCGATGTCGCTGCCGCTGATCGACCGATCGCGCTGCCAGCGCCCGTCGCGAACGATACTTGGTCTCAGCCTGGTGGCACGGCGTCCAATACGCCGGGTCACGTGGCGTTGAATGCGACCGTCAAACAAATCTGGAGCGCCAGCGCCGGCACCGGGTCCACCAGCTATGGACGCCTGACGGCAAGTCCGATCGTCGTCGACGGTCGCGTCATCACGCTCGATGCCAATGCGCAAGTGACCGCGTTTTCGACGTCCGGCGCCACCGTTTGGCGCGTACCGCTGACCCCGCCCGGCGAGAAAGCCTACAAAGGCTTCGGCGGTGGACTTGCCGCCGACGGGGGTCGAATTTTCGTCGGTAGCGGTTTTGGCATCGTGCATGCGCTCGACTCACAGAGTGGCAAAAAGCTCTGGGAGAAGAACCTCGGGTCACCAATTCGATCGTCGCCGACTGCCATTGCCGACAGGGTGGTGGTGGTTACGACCGACGGGTCGGCTGTGGCGCTGGCGACTGCGGATGGCAGCGAGCTTTGGCGCCATCAGGGTGTTGCGGAGAAAGCCGCCATCCTCACCAACGCGAGCCCCGCAATCGAGAACGATGTGACTGTCGTGCCCTATCCGTCCGGTGATCTCGTCGCGTTGCGGACGGCGACGGGCCAACCGATCTGGTCTGAATCGCTCGCGCGAACGCGCTTGGCGTCGTCGCTGGGCTCGATGACGGACGTCGCCCGTCCGGTGATTTCCAGCGGGACCGTTTTTGCCGTTGGCCATTCCGGTCGAATGGTGGCCACCAGCACGCGTACAGGTGAGCGGCTCTGGTCGATCAACGTGCCGGGCATCCAAGCCCCCACGGTCGTGGGTGAAATGGTTTACGTCGTCGACACCAATGGCCAGTTGCTGGCGATTACGCGACGCGAAGGCAAAGTGCTCTGGAATGCGAAGCTACCGAACTCCGGTACGTGGTCGGGTCCCGTGGCAGCCGGTGGCCGACTCTGGCTCGCATCCAACAAGGGGCTCATCGTTGGCGTCGAAGCCACAGCCGGCAAGGTCGAGAGCCAGCATCCGATCGGCGATCCAACCTACATCGCGCCAATCGTGGCTGGTGGGCGTCTGTACGTCCTGACCGACAAAGCTCGCCTCATCGCTTTCCAGTAAGCTTCACGGCGACAGTCGGCGCTCGGATCGTGTGCAGGGCGGCTATCTCGTGAAAGCAGCCCTGCACGCGCCGTCCCCCATGGGGCGGACCGTTTCAATGGAACATGCGGCCCGAGTCGATCACCACCGTTTGGCCCGTCATCGTGTCGGTGCGGCACATGGTGACCACCTGATCGGCGCAATCTTCCTTGCTCGCGGGCATTTTGAGCAGTGATGCCGAGGACGAGCGTTCGATTTGCTCTGGTCGCAGGTTGGCCGTCGCTCGCGTGCCATCCAAAAGTCCAGGCGCGACACAGTTGACCAGTGCCTCGGGCGCCAATGCCACCGCCATGCATCGGGTCAAGTGAATGAGCCCGGCCTTGGACACGGCATAGGCGATCGACGACCCCGTCGGCCCGAGACCGGCGACGGACGAGATATTGACGATGCGGCCTTGACCCTGGCGCTTCATCGTCGGCGCGACCGCCTTGATCAAGCGCATCGGGCCGGTCAGGTTGACGTCGATGATCTTGGTCCACTCGGTCATTGTCAGGCCGTCGAGATCAGGAAACGGAATTGAGATATTGTAGGCTGCATCGTTGATCAGAATGTCGAGCCGACCAAAGTGCTTCACGACGTCGACGACCAATTGATCGACCTGCCCCTGATCCGTAACGTCGCATCCGAAGGCCTGTGCCTCGACGCCGTGGGTTTGCGTGAGATTGCCTGCCACCCGCTGCGCATCGGCTGAGCTGCGCGCATAAACGACGGCGATCTTGCAGCCTTCCTTGGCCAGGGCATGGCAAATTCTCTGGCCGAGCCCGCCATTGCCACCGGTTACGACGGCGACCGTATCTTTCAGAATCATGGCTATCCTCCCGTTTATCGACACCGAGTTTAGAAGACTGCGGCTTGCAGAGCCAGCCCGCCAGCCAATCCTCGTGCCTGGCTGGGAACCGGCGAATATCGGCTCGAACAGATCGGCCCCATAATAAAGTTCCAAGGTTGGTCGAGCCGCAATGATCCGTTTACCTGGATCGGGCACTGTCACGATCGAGTGAGTGAGCCAGTTTGAGACGCCCTGCCGGCCATCGAAGGGTCGAGGGCGCCTGGTGGTCGCCTCGTGTCCGTGTTGTGTCAGTCAGTCGAGTGAGTAAAAAAATGATGAAACGCGTCCTCGTGGTCGATGACGATCCGGCTCAGCGTCGAATTCTGGAAGCGGTGATCGAACGTCTCGGTTACGAAGCGAGGATGGCCAGCAGCGGCGATCAAGCCTTGCAGATCCTGGCGAGCTCCGAAAAGAGCGGGATCTCTCTGGTGCTCCTCGACTTGGTCATGCCCGGCACCGACGGCATGGCCGTTCTCGAACACATCTCTCAAAGCCCTGGGATGCCGCCCGTCATCGTCCAGACCGCACACGGGTCGATCGATACCGCCATCAATGCGATGCGCGCAGGCGCCGTAGACTTCGTCATCAAACCCGCCTCGCCCGAGCGCCTGGATGTCTCGATCAAGAGCGCCCTGAAGATCGAAGCCCTGGCGGTTCAAATCTCGCGGATCAAGAAGAAAGTCGAAGGCAAGCTGACGTTCGGCGATCTGGTCATGCGTGGTGAGGCTATGAACCGGGTGATTGCGCTCGGTCGTCGGGCCGCAGCCTCGAACATCCCCGTCCTGATCGAAGGTGAGTCGGGCGTCGGCAAGGAATTGGTCGCCCGCGCCATCCAGGGAGAAAGTGAGCGCGTCGGCCGACCGTTCGTGACCGTCAACTGCGGCGCGATCCCCGAAAATCTGGTCGAAAGCATCCTGTTTGGCCATGAGAAGGGCGCCTTCACCGGCGCTGTGGACCGGCGTATCGGCAAGTTTCAAGAGGCGGAAGGCGGAACGCTGTTTCTCGACGAGATCGGCGAGTTGCCGCTCGATGCCCAGGTCAAGCTGCTGCGCGCGCTGCAGGAAGGTGAAATCGATCCCGTGGGTGCGAAGCGTTCAATCAAGGTCGATTTCCGTCTGGTTTCGGCGACCAATCGCGACATGATTCAACTCGTCAAGGACGGCAAATTTCGCGAAGACCTGTACTATCGCCTGAACGTCTTCCCGATCAACGTGCCCCCGCTGCGTGAACGCCTGGGCGATGTCCCCGAGCTCGCGAAGCACTTTCTCGACCGGTTCGCTGCCGAGGAAGGCAAGCGCGTGACCCACATCAGCGACGAGGCGATCGATCTGCTCTCGAGCTACACGTGGCCCGGCAACGTGCGCCAGCTCGAAAATGCAGTGTTCCGCGCCGTCGTGCTGGCCGATAGCTCCGAGCTGACGGTGGACGAGTTCCCACAAATCGCAGCGCACGTCGAAGGATTTCGCGCGCAGGTCCCCGCCGCACCGGCGCCGGTCGGTCCTCGCGTGGCCTATACGGGTCCCGCTCTCATCGGTGCGGAGGCGACCGTTCCGCGTACCGTCGAAGTGGGCTCCAGCCATGGCGTCAAAGGTTCGATTGGTATTCCTGCGGTCGATTCAGAAGGTGAGATGCGCACCCTCGAGGCGATGGAAGCCGACATGATCCGTCTCGCCCTGGGGCGGTATCGCGGCCACATGACGGAAGTCGCCCGGCGTCTCAAGATTGGCCGTTCGACCCTCTACCGGAAAATGCGCGATTACGGCCTGGAAGACCGCGCCAACTGAGGCGCGGCCGAAGACGGCCGGCCAGAGCCCAGCGTGGTTTTACCTTCGCTGGGTTTGCTTTAGGAGCAGCGGCACCACAACTCACGACGCGACGCCGCCACGCCAAACCTCGGCGAAAGCGGTGGGCATGAAACGAGCTGGTGGTGGCGTCACGACGGGTGTGTCGAACTGATGAGTCGATCGAGAGCGCCATCGCACCAGCGATGCGCGAGCGCTGAGTTTTAGGAATGCAGCAGCGGTTTAGCGACGACGAACGCGCTCGGGACGACGGCCTTGACGCTTTGATAGCGCGTCGGCTCGACCTTCCTCATTTCCCCTTCGAATTGAATGCCCAAATCGGCATTCTTGCGCCAAACGACCCGGCAATCAGCCGCCAGACCGTCGAGTTCGATGGTGAGGGTAAATTTGTCCGGGAATGTGTCGGCGCGATCGGAACGCAGACGGCAGCCGGTATCCGAAATATCCCGGACCTGGCAATCCAGGGTCGAGAAATTGTTCAGGTACGTAGCGATGGCCCCTTTGAGGGTGCGCCGACGACTGGCTTTGCGCAGTTCCAACATGGGAACACTCCTACGACCGATGAATACACCTCGGAATCGCGGTAAAGTCGCACGAAGCAGTTACCAAACTGTCAACGTATCCACATCGCGACCGATGTCAGGGATGCTTGGCCCAATCGAGGGCGATCGGCGCGAACAGACGGGTTGTGGCAGGCCGTGAATACGGAAAGGTCGAACCGGTGCTCAGGTTCGATCTCGGCGCCCTGCCGTCGCTTTACGACTATGGCGGGACGAGGCGTTTCATGGTTAGCTTCCTGTGGTTTCCTGTTCCCATCTGCGGCGGCACGTCGGCGCCACGCCACGACTGTGGGGGCCAGCGAATGTCATATCAAAACCGGGAGAAGAACAGATGGATTTGCAATTGAAAGGCAAGCGCGTCCTGATTACGGGCGGCTCGAAAGGCATTGGCGCATCGTGTGGGCACGCGTTCGCCGCAGAGGGCTGCAATGTCATTTTGGTGTCGCGCAGTGCTGATCTGCTGAAGCAGACGGGCGACGAGATCCGCTCACGCCATCAAGTGTCGGTCGAGACGCACGCCGCTGACCTATCCCAAGGGCCTGTCCGCGAAGCCACGATGAAAAAGTTCTCTGACATCGACATTCTCGTCAACAACGCCGGCGCCATTCCTGGCGGCAGCATCCTGGACGTGTCCATGGAGCGCTGGATCGAGAGCTGGCAGCTCAAGATGTTCGGCTATATCCACATGACGAAGCTGACCCTCGAGGCCATGAAGCCGCGCGGTTCTGGCATTATCTGCAACATCGTCGGCATGGCGGGACCTGCGCCGCGCTGGGATTATGTCGCGGGCTCCACGGCCAATGCCGGCCTCAACGCGTTCACAAAGGCAATCGGCTCACGGTCCGTCGATTTCGGAGTGCGCGTGTTCGGCATCAATCCGGCAGCCACGCGAACCGACCGGATCATGAGCCTCTCACGCCAGCGCGCCAAAACGACCTTCGGCGATGAAAACCGTTGGGAAGAAACGCTTGGAGACTTGCCCTTCAAGCGCCTCAAGGAGCCCGATGAAGTGGCAGCATTGACCGTCATGTGCTGCGCGCCGCAAGTCGAATATCTCTCCGGCTGCATGATCGATATGGACGCAGGCGGGATGTTCAGAAAGTAAGTGGTCGAGGGTGACTCGACTGGCGCCACGCAGGCGCAGCGATAGAGGCGGTTCACGCGTCCATCGCTGCGCTCGGCTTTTAGACGGAGACAACGGTTTGATCGCCAAAGCACCCGGTCCGGATCTGACGCCTTCCGCCGCCGTCGATCGGTTGGAAGCACTTTACGACGAGGCGACGACAGGCTTGGTGCAGTCGCTGGACAACTATCTGGCGACCCGCCAACCGCCTTCGGCTGAGGCACGCGCGATCGCCTGCTACCCCCTGTTGCGGGTCGTTTATACAGATGAGCGCCGCCCGCCGGATGCCTACAAGCGAGCCTACGCCAAATTGCAACGGCCCGGTGTTTACGAGACGACGATTACGCATCCCACGCCGTTCCGCAGTTATTTGATCGAGCAACTCGGACCGCTGGTGAATGAGTATGGCGCCCGCATCGAAGTCGAGCGGAGCACCCAACCGATCCCCTACCCATACGTGCTGGAGCGAACCGACGAAGTTGCGCGAGCCGGCGTCACGTCAGCCGAACTGGCGCGGCATTTTCCAACGCCGCAACTCTCCGCCGTCGGCGACGAGATTGCGGACGGGCTATGGGAGTTGCGCGACGGCGAGGCGCGCCCACTCGCGCTCTTCGATGCAGCGCGGGTCGATTATTCCCTGCGCCGCCTCGTACATTATACGGGCTCTGACTGGCGCCACGTGCAGCGGTGGATTTTGCTGACCAATTACCAGCGCTACATCGACAAGTTCGTGCATTGGGGTGTCGAGCAACTGCGGACCGACACGCGTTTCGATCGACTTGTTTTGCCGGGCAATGTCACGATCGGGCGCGATAGGGGGTCCGAGGAGATCGATCGTCTGATCGCCGCCGTCGAATGGCACCGGTATCAAATGCCGGCTTATCATCTGATGAGTGGGGAAGACGCGGGCGTTACGCTGGTCAACATCGGTGTCGGGCCATCGAACGCCAAGAACATCACCGACCACTTGGCGGTGATCCGGCCGAATTGCTGGCTTATGGTCGGACACTGCGGGGGGTTGCGTGAATCCCAATCAATCGGCGATTACGTGCTCGCGCACGCTTATCTGCGCCAAGACCGTATTCTGGATTCGCTGATCCCACCCGATATTCCGATACCGGCGCTGGCCGAAGTGCAGGTGGCGTTGCAGGATGCGGCGGCTCAGGTCACGGGTTTGCGTGGTGAGGCGCTGCGGCAGAGGTTGCGTACGGGGACGGTCGTCACCAACGACGACCGCAACTGGGAGTTGCGGTTCACCCAGGAGCGCAAACGCATCAATCTGTCGCGCGCCATTGCCGTGGATATGGAAAGCGGCACGATCGCCGCCCAAGGTTATCGGTTGCGGGTGCCCAACGGCACCCTGCTGTGCGTTTCGGACAAACCCTTGCACGGTGAGATCAAACTGCCGGGCGCGGCGAACGCTTTCTACGAGACGGCCGTCGCCCAGCACCTCGAGGTCGGGCTCGAGGCACTGGAACTGTTGCAGACCCGGCGGGAGACCCTGCATTCGCGCAAACTACGCTCGTTCGATGAGCCGCCATTTCGATAAATCGTTTTCCCGGGTGTCGGCGAGCCCCCCGAGCGTGCTATCTGATCGTTTTCGATCGACCAAAACGAAGGGATTGCGCGATGCGCCGTCAGCGAAAAGCCAGGATCATCGCGACGCTCGGGCCGGCGAGTTCCGATCCGGCCATGATCCGGCGTCTGTACGAAGCCGGGGCCGATGTCTTTCGCCTGAATTTTAGCCACGGCACACAGGAAGATCATAAACGCCGGTTCGATGCGATTCGGGCCCTGGAAGCCGAGACGAAACGGCCAATCGGAATTCTGCAAGACCTTCAGGGGCCGAAGATTCGCGTCGGGACGTTGAAGGCCGGGCCAGTGCAGCTCGTCCCGGGTGCGATGCTCGAATTTCGTCTCGACCGCGAACCGGGAGATGCCCAGTCGATTGCGCTGCCCCATCCCGAAGTGTTCGAGACGATGATGCCGGGCCACCGCATCATGATCGACGACGGCAAGTTGCAGCTCGAGGCGGTGAGTTGCGACACGGATCGCATCCGGGCCCGCGTCGTGATCGGTGGCAGGCTCAGCGACCGCAAGGGCGTAAACCTTCCCGAAACGGACCTGACGATTTCGCCCCTGACCGACAAGGATCGCGCCGACCTGGCCTTCGGCCTCCAGTTGGGCGTCGACTGGGTCGCCTTGTCGTTCGTGCAGCGTCCCTCGGACGTGCTCGAGGCTCAGGCCATCATTCAAGGTCGCGCCGGTATCATGGCCAAGATTGAAAAGCCGGCCGCCTTGGGCCGCATCGACGACATCGTGGCGCTCGTCGATGCGGTGATGGTGGCGCGCGGTGATCTGGGCGTCGAAATTCCGCCCGAGGACGTGCCAGGTCGACAGAAAGAGCTGGTACGGCTCTGCCGGCAAGCGGGCAAGCCGGTGGTCATCGCAACGCAGATGCTCGAGTCGATGATCAGCTCGCCCTCGCCCACCCGCGCCGAAGCGTCCGACGTTGCGACGGCGATCTATGACAGCGCCGATGCGGTCATGTTGTCAGCAGAGTCGGCGTCGGGCGATTGGCCGGTTGAAGCCGTGTCGATGATGAACCGCATCATCACGCATACCGAGGAACACAAACTCTACCGCTCGATCATCGAGGCCCTACAGCCGACGCCCGAGCACACGGCGGCCCATGCCATTGCCGAGGCCGCGGCCGAAGTTGCCGACGCGATTGGAGCGGCAGCCATCGTCGCCTACACGGCGAGCGGTACGACGGCCTACCGTGCAGCCCGCAAGCGGCCCCGCGTGCCGATTCTGAGCTTGTCACCGACGGCCAATATCGCGCGACGCTTGGCCTTGCTATGGGGCGCGCATAGCGTCGTATCCCCCGATATTACGACTTACGACGAGATGGTGGACCACGCCAAAGCGCACGCCCTGGAGGAAGGGTTTGCGAAAGAAGGCGAACGCATCGTTATCGTCGCTGGCATCCCTTTCGGTCGCCAAGGCTCGACGAACAACATCCGGGTGGCACGACTTTGATCGTCGATACCCCTCTTCCTCACGTGGACAGAGCGGGTGCTGCAGGACTAGGCTCACCAATACCCAAGTGCAGGAGAACTCGCGATGACCAGCGCCCACACCGCCGATGACGCCATACGGGTCTATTGGCACCCTGGCTGAACCAGCTGTCTCCGAACCAAGGAGTTCCTTGGTAAGCAAGGCGTGCCGTTCATTTCACGCAACGTCCTCGAAGACAAGGCAGCGTGGGGCGAACTCGCACGCTTCGGGATCAAGATGGTGCCAGTGGTGACGCGCGGCGAGGGTTGGGCCAACGGCCAAATCTTACGCGATGTGGCCAAGATCGCCGGGATCGAGCTGCCCGAGCAAAATATGCTGGAGCCGCGCGAGCTGGCTCGGCGCATCGACATCATCCTGACGGCCGAGCAGCGCTTTTTTGGGCAGATGCCCGAAGAAAAGATGCAGGCCCAAGTGCCAGGCCGCCCACGCAGCTTCGCCAATCTGGCGTGGCATACGTTCAATGTCATCGACGCTTGGCTCGAGCTGGTCGTCGACGGCAAGGCCCTCGTCCAAGGGGCCTATAGCCGCAACGCGCCCGAAGGTGGAGCGGGCAAGGCCGACATCCTGACTTACGGCGCAGATGTGCAGCGCCGGTTCACTGCGTGGTGGACCGAAGACGGCGCCGCTATGGACTATGAAGAAGCGGCCGACGTCTATTACGGCGAGCAGTCGCTGCACGATTTCCTCGAGCGTACGACGTGGCATGCGGGCCAACACACCCGGCAGATGATGATGATCCTGGAGACGTTCATCGGCGTCACGCCGAAGGAACCGCTGGGGCCGGACATGTGGGTTGGATTGCCGATGCCGGAGAAAGTCTGGGACGACGAAAAGCCGATTGCGTGAACGCGATGGCGTCGGGACATATAAAAAAGGCGGCCATCGCAATGGCCGCCTTTGTTCGTTTTCCCACGTCCCGGGCGTCATGGGACGTGGGCGCGTGACCGGAAATTATTTCTTCTCGGGCCAATAGTAGTTGGCGCCGTAGCTGTAATCGAGCGCGATGGCGCGCCGTGCCGGCACCACCTGGGATGCGTAAGCGCGCTGGCTGTCGTAGACCTTCTTGAAGAAGGGGTTTTTCTCCGACTCGATCCGAGCGATCTCGTCCCAAGCTTCCAGCGTCTTTCTCAACACGTCATCGGGCGTGCGCTCGATCTTGACGTTGTGCTTTTCCGTCAAGTCCTTGATGGCCGCTGCGTTGAGGCTGTGCAACAGCATCTCGTTTTTGAAGGTTGCTTCCCATGTCGCCGCCTCGACGATTGCTTTGAGTTCGGGACTGAGGCTCTTCCAGAGGTCGCCGTTGATCAGCAGCTCGATCGACGTTGCCGGCTCATGCGTTGCCGGCATGTAAAGGTATTTCCAGATCGTGTGCAGCCCGAGTTTCATGTCTTCGGCGGGACCGACCCACTCCCCGCAATCGATCACACCGCGCTCACCTGCGGGCACGATTTCGCCGCCGGGCATGTTGACGACGGCCATTCCGGACTTGGAGTAGACCTCGGCGGTGAGACCGGTCTGGCGGCATTTGCGACCCTTCAGATCTTCCCAGCTCTTGACCGGCGTCTTGAACCAGCCGAGCGCTTGGTTGGCGACCGTCCCGAGGGGGATCGGCTCGACGTTTCTCTGCAGGATCGTCTGGTAGAATTCACGATAGAGGGCAAGACCACCACCGTGATAGAGCCACCCTTGATAGTCGAGAATGTCGAAGCCGAACGGGCCGCCCGGCGTCGGTCCGAACAACGCTCCGGCGCGATGTTTGCCAACCCAGTAGGCCGATGCCGTGTGCCCACCGTCGATGACCTTCTTATGCACCGCGTCGAGAACTTCGAAGGCCGGAACGAGTGTGCCGGCCGGCAACGGTTCGATATCGATACGTCCCCCCGACATGAGGCGCACGCGCTCAGTGAACGACCTGAATGTGTCCATGAACGTACTGGACCCCGGGAAGCTCGCCTGAAAGCGCAGCTTCTGGGGGGCGGCAGGCGCCTGTGCCGACGACGGCGACAGGGTGAGCCCGAATGCGACTACGGTTGCTGCCGCACCGGCGGCCAGCTTGTTCCACAACATTATGTGTTCACTCCCATGGGTCTTGCGGCACGGTGGCTCGCCCTTTCTTAGGGCTCGATCCGAGCCCATCCAGACAATAGTCGGCTTCCGAATATCCCGCCAGTCCTGCTATCAAAGGCGGGGCAAGGGCGCGCCGCCGATCGATCGAACCGGATTTGGGACGGTAGTGTCGTCGCTCTTGAAACCGGGCCATCAACCCGCTCTATATGCGCCCGAGGAATTTCCGCCCCCACCCGAGGAACCGAGCCATGGCCACCGGTGACGCCAAAGTATCTCCTTTTGCACCGGCAAAGCTTGCCGACGTTCCCGCTATCGACGGCGTGCGGTTCGCCGCTTGCGAAGCCGGCATTCGCTACAAGAACCGCACGGATTTGATGGTCGCGGTGTTCGACGCTGGCACGACAGCGGCGGGCGTCCTGACCCAATCGAAGACTTGTTCCGCGCCCGTGCTGTGGTGCCGGCAGAGTTTGAAAGGCGGCAAGGCGCGCGTCCTTGTCGTCAATTCGGGCAACTCGAACGCCTTCACCGGTAAAAAAGGCCGCGAGGCCGTGCAGATGACTGCCGAGTTCGCGGGCAAAGCGGTCGGGTGCGGACCCGAAGAGGTCTATCTGGCCTCCACGGGCGTCATCGGGGAGCCACTCGATGCGTCGAAGTTTGCCCACCTGCTCGACGGGTTGGCAAAAACGGCAACGGCGGGAACCTGCGCTGACGCTGCCCGCGCGATCATGACGACGGATACCTACCCCAAGCTCGCGAGCCGCACCGCGCGCATCGGCGACGTCGAGGTCACGATCAACGGGTTCTGCAAGGGCGCTGGTATGATCGCGCCCGACATGGCGACGATGCTGTGCTTCTTGTTTACCGATGCAGCCGTCACGGCAGCGGCTTTGCAGAAGGTGGTGGCCAGCGGCGCAGCGACCAGTTTCAACTGCATGACCGTCGATGGCGACACCTCGACGAGCGACACATGTTTGATGTTCGCCACCGGCGCCGCTGCCAAGCGTGGCCAGAAACGGGTGGAGGATGCCGCCGATCCCGCACTCGCGGAGTTCACCGCCGCCACCCATGACCTCCTGAAAGAGCTGGCCATCATGGTGGCCAAGGACGGCGAGGGTGTATCGAAATTCGTGACGTTGCAGATCGAGGGTGCGGAAAGCGACGCCGCCGCACGGGTCATCGGGCTTTCGATTGCGAACTCGCCGCTGGTCAAGACGGCGATTGCAGGGGAGGACCCCAACTGGGGGCGCATCGTCATGGCGGTCGGCAAAGCCGGAGAGGCGGCCGATCGTGACAAGCTCTCGATCTGGTTCGGCCAAACAATTGTCGCCCAGAACGGCGAGCGGGCGGCCACTTACGATGAACCCACGATGGCCACATACATGAAGGCGCGCGAGATCGACATTCGCGTCGATGTCGGCATCGGCAAAGGCACAGCTACGATCTGGACGTGCGACCTGACGCACGACTACATCTCGATCAACGCCGATTATCGCAGTTAACCGCCAGCCACCGGCGGCCAGACGGCGATGGCGTCACCGGGTGCGAGTTTCACGTGGCCGCGTGTGGCCGGCGGTTGGAAAATGCCGTTGCGCAGCACGAGATGGCAGGACGCGCGGGGCACCTGATAGCGATCGAGCAGGTCGAGGATGGTCGTGCCCTCCGCCACATCGACGGGCGCTTCGTTACGCTCCGCATGCGCCGGCAGGTAGACGCCGAGGGAGGCGTAGAGCTTGAGGGTGATTTGCATGTCGAGCTCAGTTATTGGACGAAGAAATATACTTCTCAGCCGGTACAAACCGGGCTGCGTCCTGACAGTTTAGACCGGGTTGATCCCTGACAGGTCAAGGTTGTCGTTTGATTTGGAGGGAATCGAGCAATGCCTTTCAAGGAGACCTGTCCTGTGGGGGAGCGTATCGCGATGTTGAGAGAGTAGGAGACGGGCGTTTTCACAGTCTCGGGCCTGTGCTGGCGGGATGGCGTCAGCCGTTCGACATTCTATGTGTAAAGCGCCATCGCGAGAGCGACCGCCACATCGTGCGCTTCTGCCGCCGTTGCAGCGAAACAACGAGAGAAGAGTATCTGGCATCAGCCCGGTCGGACATCGCAAGTTCAATGCGAAGGTGTTTCCGGACCGCGACCTGCGCTCCACGCTCGACATGCAGTGACTGATTCGCCACAGAAAAGCTCTAAATCCACTTGGGTCTGTTCTTATGTCGGATGGACTTTGCTATCGTTTTGCGAGATCGGCGACGCTGTCGCCGTGCCCAGGGGGGCCTCACATGACAATTACGCGAGCGCAAGTTCGGCAAGAACTTCTCGATCAGATGGGGCTGGGCCGGGAGGGGGTCAGATACGGGTCGAGGTTGGTGCCGATCCTGCTCGTCGCCTTGGCCATCTTCGCCTTTCTCGCGCCAAAGCCGAGCACGTCGCACGATGATCTCACGACGTTGTTCAAGAGTTACTGCCAGCAGACGCGCGAGCGATTTCCGCTGCCCGTCCAATCACCCGCCGTCACACCGGGACAATCATTGGCCACGGGCGCCGCGCAAAAACCGGCAAAGCTCGGGTCGCGGCCATCGCCGCTGCTCAGTCGTTGCGCTGATCCTGGACTCAGAATTGAAGATATCGAAGCGGAATTCAGCGCAAAGAAACTGACGGCCAAAGCGGATGAGTTCGAAGGGCTGAACGCCAAACTCGTCAATGGATGGAAAGGTGGCTGGGAACTGGCGCAAGCCTTCGTCAAAGCCTATTTCGGGGATCTCTTCGCCGAGATCCTGAAGCTTCCGCATTACACGGTTGGGGTGGCGTCGATCATAGGTATTGCGGCCCTCTACGCGGTGGCTCCGGGCTTGGCGGGGCTCGTCTATCGGCGTTCGTTCGGGCGCTGGTTCGCCATCGCGTTCTTTCTCATTTTGATTATTCAATCGGGATGGCAGGTTCGTTCGAGCGCCGCAGACGGATTGACGCCCGATACCGGAACGCTGTTCGTCATGATGATATCCCTGCTGCTCGCATTGTTGTTGTCGCATCGACTGCGGCGCTACACGAGCAGGAGCCTCATTCAGTTGCCGTTCGGATTGTACAACAAATCGCTCGGAGCGGGGCTCTTCGCGCTTGCCATCGCGATGGGCGTATATGATTTCGGCGATGAGATTTGGCCGCATTTGTTCGACAAATACGTACTGCAGATGATCGTCAAATGGGAATTCATCCTATTCGGGCTCCCGTTGATTTACACTTTGCTCCGACAGTCCGCGCAGTGGACGGGCCGTGAATCCAAGAACATCGTCGTGTGTTTCGACGGCACCAACAATACGCCCGATCAATACGAGTTGGGACAGCTCGCCCAGACGAATGTCTTCAAGCTTTTCCGCACGCTGAAATCGGACTCGCCCAAGGCCCCATTTCCCAGGGGCGCGTTCGACGCCAGTATGTGCAAGCGCTACAAAGACAAACAAATCGCCTTCTATTACATCGGCGTCGGCAACCAGTTCGAGAATAGCCCCATCGGGCAGGTTCTGGGGCAGGCCATGGGAATGGGCGCGACGGGTCTGGTCGACCGGGCCTATCTCGACGTCATGCGCGTCTATCAGCCCGGCGACAAAGTCTTCGTCTTCGGCTTCAGCCGCGGGGCCGCCATCGCGCGACTGCTGACGCGCGCCATCGACAAGAGGGGTGCGCCGAAATCGATTTGGACGCTGCGCCTGTTCGGACGCCACTGGACCGTTTGGAAATCGAAGCCAATGACGGGCAGTGGCCGCGTCCCCATTGCTGTTCTGGGATGCTGGGATACGGTCGGCGCATTCGGGCTGGCCAAAAAAATCGCAGGATTCGATTTCCAGAAAATCGATCTGTTCAAAGATTTGTCGATCCCCGACAACGTCGATCAGGCCTATCACATGGTCGCGCTCGATGAAGAGCGCGACTCGTTCGTACCGACGTTGATGGAACCCGACCCGACGAAACCCGGGCGGATCTTGGAAGTCTGGTTCAGCGGCGATCACGCCAACGTGGGTGGGGGATGGGCTACGCCAAAGCTCTCCGATATCACGCTCGACTTCTTGCTACGACAGGTCTCGAGTGGCTATGCCTTCGAAAAACAGCACACTCCAGGAGACGAGGCTTGGGGATTGCACACGAGCGCCGTGAATGGTCGTGACTTCTCGGAAACCGACCCTGCACGGGTCAACACAATCGTTCTCGACCCCGATCCACTGGGACAACTGCGGCAATGGTCGAGCATGCTCTATGATTACCAGCCCCGCAAGCTGCCGCTGCACGCCGTCATTTCCGACTCGGTTTTTCAGCGCATGACCCGTTCTATGCCGGTTTATGCGCCGCAGAGCTTGTTCAATCACAACGAGGATCTGGACAAGAAGAGAGCGACCGTCGCCGAAGCCGTCAAACGGCTGGCGGAAACGCAGTCGCTCGACGAGGCCGAACGCACCGATATCCTCAAATTTCGCGACAGGCTGAGACTGACACGTTGGTCGCAACACCTGGGTACGTTGCGCGATAGTGCGGCGGCTCCCATGCCGCCGTTTCAGTTGCTGAACGATCAGGGCGGCGAAGTCGCCGTTTGATGACGGTTCGGCAATTTCATACTGGGTGCGGGCATGGAGCTGGTCATTCCTCCTCCTCCAGCCGCACCATGCCGTCGCCGAAGGGTTGGTCGCGTTTGCGGAAGGCGGTCGACAAGCCTTCCTCGCGGGCGACGCGGCCGAATTCTTTCACCGCATCCGACTGGTGGGCGCGCGCGTCGGTCTCAGCGGCGAAGCGTTGCAGGATACGGGCGCCCATCAATTCGAGGCCCATGTTGACGATGCGCTTGTTGCCAGCCAGCAGGTCGGGATGGATCATCGCCATGCGAGCGGCGAGCGCGCGCACCTCGGCTTCGAGCTTGTCGGGCGCAACCGCTTTCATCACGAGCCCGACTTTCGCGGCATCCCGGCCCGACAGCATGTCTCCCGTCAGCAGCAGGCGCTTGGCCCATTGCGGCCCAATGCTGTAGAGCCACATATGCATCGGCGGTGTGCCCATGGCGCGCGTCGCCGGGAACCCGATGCGCGCATCGCGGGCCGCGATCACCATATCGCAGCACAAGGCGAGATCCGTGCCGCCGGCCACGCAGTTGCCATGCACCATCGCAATCACCGGCTTGTGCATATCGAAGATCGACAGGATATCGGATTGGTTGCGTTCGAGCCGCCAACTGTCGTCGGCCACGGAAATCGCGCCGGGCTGGCGATAGAGGCTCGCATCGTATTCCTGATTGGCGGTCGGTGCCGGCGTCACATCATAGCCCGCGCAAAAGTCTTTGCCCGCGCCCCGCAGCACGACGCAGTGCACCGCGCGCCGGTCATCGGCCTCGAGCATCGCCTCGCGCAGTTCGCGCAGCAGCGTGCGGTTGAGCGCATTGCGCTTGTCGGGCCGATCGAGCGTCACCCAAGCGACGCCATCGATCACTTCAAAGCGCAGACACTCCGTCGTTTTCAGCCACTTGTTCATGTCGGCGTCCCTTGCTCTGTCGCACCTTCCAAGAAAAGAACATGCCGGGTCTGGGCGAGAAGGGGAAGCCTGTCATAAGGTGGGATCAGGCAAACCATCAGCCGAGGAGGTCTCGTGGAGACGAAGCTCATCAAGACGACTGTCGCCGATCACATCGCCGTGGTCACCATGGACCATCCGCCGGTCAATGCGCAGAACGCCGAATTCAACCTGGAAATGGCGTGGACGTTCGACATGCTGAGCGATCGCGCGGATGTGCGCGTCGCCGTTTTGACAGGCGCTGGCAAGGTGTTTTCGGCGGGCGCCGACCTGAAGGCGCGACCCGATCGCTCCAAAGCCGGCGAGCGCTGGCAACACAATCGCCGCGCCCGCGAGAGTTATCACGCCGTGCGCGAGTGCACGAAGCCGGTTATCGCCGCGATCAATGGCGCAGCCCTGGGCGCGGGCCTCGCGGTGGCCGCCTCCTGCGATATTCTGGTGGCGGCGGACGAAGCCTCGATGGGCCTGCCGGAAATCGACGTCGGCCTGCTCGGCGGCGGCAAACACACGCAGCGGTTGTTCGGACACTCGACGCGCCGACGCATGATGCTGACGGGTTATCGCGTGTCGGGCGCCGAACTCTATCGACTCGGCATCGTCGAAGCGTGTGTGCCACGCGCCGACTTGATGGAGTACGCCATGGGTATTGCGCGCGCCATCGCGTCAAAGAGCCCAGCGGCGATTCGGCTGGCCAAGCGCACCCTCAACACCATCGAAGACATGACCTTGCGTGACGGCTATCGCTACGAGCAGAACATGACGACCGAACTGGGCGATCACCCCGACTCCAAAGAAGCCCAAGCCGCATTCCGCGAAAAGCGCAAAGCGGTCTATGGAGCGGAGTGAGCGCGGGCAGCGTCTTCGAGGGTCATGGCGGCGCATTTTTCGCCGATCATGATGGAGGGGGCGTTGGTATTGCCGCCCACGACGTGTGGCATGATGGAGGCGTCGGCGACGCGCAGCCCCCGGATGCCGTGCACGCGCAGCCGCGCGTCGACAACGGCGTCGGGTCCTGTGCCCATGCGGCAGGTGCCGACGGGATGCAGGTTGGAGACGCCGCGATTGCGCAGGTCTTCGATCAGTGCCTCGTCGGAAATGATCTTCGGGCCGGGCTGCACTTCTTCGGCGATGTAGGGCCGCAGTGCGGGCTGTTCGGCGATTTTCCGGGCGAGCCGCATCCCATAGAGCATGGCGTCGATGTCGTAGCCGGTCTCGAGGAATTTGAACTCGATCTTGGGCGGCGCCAAGGGATCGGGGGACTTGAGGCTGAGCTTGCCGCGTCCTTCAGGTCGCAGATGCACCGGCGAGATGGTGAAGCCGGGCCATTTGTGCGCGTGGATGCCGGTGCGGTCGCGGCTTTCGATCGACCAGAGGAAGATGTTGAGCTGTAGGTCGGGTCGATCGAAGCGCGGGTCGGAGCGCGCCAGAACGCCGGCGAGCGTGCTGATGCTCGAGAGCGGTCCGTTGCGGCCGAGCGCGTACTGGATGCCGGCGGCGACTTTGCGCATGGGTGATAGTGCCAAGTCGTTGAGCGTGCCGGATTTCGCGGAGCGCCAGGCGACGTAGGAATTGAAATGATCGTGCAGGTTGGCGCCGACAGGCGCGAGGTCGCAAACCACGGGAATGCCCATCTCCTGCAGATGGGCGCCCGGGCCAATCCCCGACAACAGCAGCAGTTGCGGTGAACCGTAGACGCCCCCCGAGACGATCACCTCCGCTGTCGCGCGCGCCGTCTCGAGACCGCGCGGCGTGCGGTATTCGACGCCCACGGCGCGACCGTCTTCGATCAGGATGCGTGTCGCGTGCGCATTGGGCGTGACGACCAGATTTTTGCGCCCGCGCGCGGGCTTCAGATAGGCTTTGGCCGAACTCCAGCGCTGACCCTGGCCGACGGTCGCTTGGTAGTAGCCGACGCCCTCCTGGGTTGCGCCGTTGAAGTCCCGATTGCGAGGTACGCCGGCTTCGACAGCCGCTGCCATGATGGAATCGATGATCTCGCTCTTGAAGCGATGATCGCTGACGTTGAGCGGCCCGCCCGTGCCGTGGAATTCGTCAGCGCCGCGTTCGTTGTTCTCGGCCTTGCGAAAATAGGGCAGCACGCTGGCATAGTCCCAGCCTTCGCAGCCGCGTTGCCGCCAACCGTCATAGTCAGCGGCAGTGCCGCGCATGTAGACCATGCCGTTGAGCGAACTGGTGCCGCCCAACATTTTGCCGCGTGGCTGATAAGATGTGCGACCGTTGAGGCCGGCAACGGGTTCGCTCTCGAATTTCCAGTTGTAGGTGTCGTGCGTGTAGAGCTTGTGATAGCCGATCGGAATGTGAATCCACGGATAACGGTCGCGCCGACCGGCCTCGAGCAGCAGGACCCGATAGCGGCCCGATTCCGAAAGGCGCGCGGCGACCGCGCAGCCCGCAGAGCCCGCGCCCGTGACGATATAATCGAACGTGTCTCCGTCCATGACGTCCCCCGCTTCATGTCAGTGTGCTCGGACCGTCGCGATCCGTCGAACCTGCACCGCAGGATGCACATTCGGTAGCGCCGACTCAACCTCGGATGGTTCGCCTCCTCAATTTGCGCCTGAACGGGGCGCGTATAAATCGAGCCGAGGGGTGTCTTTTGCACTGTCGAGATTGCACGATCGGGCTAAACTCGAGCGAAAGGGTGCGCGCGAGGGCGAGGGAGGACGACAATGGCAACCGCCAACTATCTGCCTGATGTGCTCGAGACGACTGAGGCCGAGCGCCTCGCCACGGGGTTCGTTTTTACCGAGGGACCCGTCTGGCATCCCGATGGGTTTTGGTATTTCGTCGATATCCGCCAGAACAAGCTGTTCCGTGTCACGCCCGGCAAACCTGCGGAATTGGTGCGTGAGACGCAAGGCGGCAATGGCGTGACGTTCGATCTGCAAGGGCGGCTCATCAACTGCGAAGGGGACGCCCGACGCCTCACCGCGATGACGGCGGATGGCAAGGTCGACGTGCTCGTCGATCGCTTCGAAGGGCGACGCTTCAATCGACCCAATGACGTGATCTGCCATTCCAACGGCACGCTCTACTTCACCGATCCCGACAAGCGCGTGCCCTATCACGAGCGCGAAATCCCCGGGCCGGAAGGGATCGACGATCTGTGGGACGGAGCGTGCATCTATCGTTTGATGCCCGACGGCGCGCTGAGCGTGCTCGCCCATTGCGAATACCCCAACGGTCTTGCGTTCTCGCCTGACGAGCGCACGATTTACGCCGCCAATACGCGCTCGTCCAAATATATGCACGCCATCCGGCTCGATACCGCTGGCGGTATGATCGGGCGCAGTATCTTTGCCGATTTGAACGAGGATTGCGGCCCCGGCATTCCCGACGGCGTCAAGGTCGACAGTCTGGGCCGTGTCTATTGCACGGGGCCGGGCGGCATTTGGGTGTTTCAACCAGACGGCACGCGCATCGGCATTATCCAGTGGCCCGAGCAAGCGGTGAACATGGCGTTCGGCGGACCCGACATGCGCACCTTGTTCTGCTGCGCGCATACGTCGGTCTACACGTTGCGAGTCAAGGTTCCGGGGCATGCGCACCCCTGGTATGCGAAGCGCCGCCGCTGAACTGAAAGCGCATCATCCCGTAGCGAGGTTCCCGATGAGCACCGCCAATCAGCCGACAGAATATGGACGCATCACGCCGCCGCGCGCGGACTGGCTGGCGCGGGCGCCCAAGGAAGCAATTCTCGAGCCCGAGCTGCCGATCATTGATACCCATCATCACATTTGGGAGGATCGGGGCCGTTACAATCTCGAGGACATGCTGGCCGACGCCGGCAGCGGCCACAACGTCGTGGCCACCGTTTTCATCGATTGCCGGCAGAAGTATCGCACCAATGGACCCGAAGAGATGCGCCCCGTCGGCGAGGTCGAGTACGTCGCCGGCATCGCTGAGCAGTGCCTCACTAAATATCCCGGCAATACGCGGGTGGCAGCTGGTATCGTCGGTTATGCAGACCTGACGTTGGGTGCGCGGGTCGAGCCGGTGTTGGCGGCGCAAATCGAAGCCGGACGGGGCCGCTTTCGTGGCGTGCGCAATTCGGCGGGCTATCATGAAGATCCGATCATCGGCAACAATCATCATGGCGCGGGGCCGGGCCATTATCTGCGCGCCGATTTTCGCGATGGACTGAATCGGTTGACGAAGATGGGCTTGGCGCTCGATGCGCTGGTTTATCATCATCAGCACGCCGACCTGCTGGCGCTGGCGCGCGCGTGTCCCGACGCCACCATCATCATGAACCACACGGGCATGCCGCTGGGCTATGGCCCCTTCACGGGCAAGCTCAAAGAGGTCTCCGTCGTGTGGCGCAAGCATCTCGCCGAAATCTCCGCGTGCCCCAACGTCACGATGAAGCTCGGCGGTATGATGATGCGGCTGGCGGCCTATGACTATAATGTGGTGCCGGCGCCACCGTCCTCGGAGGACCTGGCGGACCACTGGCGGCCGTGGATCGAGCCGTGCATCGAGCT
>JANOKV010000274.1:0-3249 GCA_031419415.1 Hyphomicrobiales bacterium
GGCGAGCATGCGGAGCGCCAGCTCGCCGCCTACACCGGCATCTGCCAGGCCGACGCCTACTCCGGCTTCAACGGCCTGTTCGTCGACGGCCGAAAACCCGGGCCGATCATCGAAGCCGCATGCTGGTCCCACAGCCGCAGAAAATTCTTCGAGCTGGCGCGCTTGCGCAAAATGCCGATCGCGATCGAAGCCGTGGTGCGCATCGACGCGCTGTTTGCCATCGAGCGCGAGATCAATGGCCAGTCGCCCGCGCAACGCCTCGCCGTGCGGCGCCTGCGATCAAAACCGTTGGTCGACAACTTCGAGCAATGGCTGCGCGGCGAACGCAAAAAGCTGTCACCGAAAGGACCGCTCGCGAAGGCCATCGACTACACGTTCAATCACTGGAAGGCGTTCACGCGCTTCCTCGACGATGGCCGCATCTGCCTGTCGAACAACGCCGCCGAGCGTTCCATCCGCGGCATCGCCGTCGGCCGCCGCAACTGGACCTTCTGCGGCTCTGACGAGGGTGCTTCTTGCTGCCCATGTGACGATGTCCTTATAGATCAAAGGTTTTTTGGAGTGGATTTGCAGATGCCGGACGTCGTGTGCGCCTTGCCTGCGCTTCGTGTCGAACATCCTCGCGCTCGAGATCAGCTCGGCGGATGATCCAAGGCGCGCCTTTGCACACCTGCTCGGCCTTCAAGATGCCGGCAGCGATCAAGCGTCGTATCGTGGACGGACTGACTGCCAATGTCTCGGCAGCCTCGAACAGCGTGACTTCACCTCGCTCGGCTCGCTCACCCTCGCGAAATACCGCAATTTCTTTCTGATGGCGTACCGAGCAGACGCGAGAGCGAGTCCAGCTGTTGCCTCGACCGGTTGCTTTTCCCGAACGGTTCAGGACCGCGGCGATCGTATGGTCGGGCATATGACGTGCCAAGGCACGCACGAGTTCGATAACATCTGCGTCCGTGACCCAACGGGTTTGTCCGCCCTTGTTCTTCTTGATTTGAAGGCGGGTGTGGTCTCCGCCCTGCCAATGGACGATCATGGTGATGTGGTCGCCGACCAAGTCGACGATGATCTCGTTGATCAAGAGGCGGATGATCTTCTTCTTCGTCTCGATAGTCGCGCCGTTGCTGTCCCACGCTCGCGCCAGATCTCTGCCCAAGGACAACAAGCGTTCGCGATCATCAGGGCTCAGTGATTGCGTCGGCATCGATGCAAGTCGAGAGAGGTCATCCTCGATGCCACGCATCGCCTCAAGTCGCTCATTCCATCGCCGCTCCAACTCGCCGGCAACGAGCCTGTTATCCGGGTCCACGGCATCAAACTGCCGTTGCGCGCGAGCAGCCTCGAACTTGGCAGCCTGCACGGCGTTCTCGATCTGCCGGCGCTTCTCGATCTGCTCATGGCCGCTGGCTTCTATTGCCGACAGCGCCGCCTCGACACCGAGTGGTTGAACCCGATGAATGACTTCACCTGCAATGGCACGATCGACCTTGATGCCGCCGAATGTGATGCAATTCGGGCTGGCCATGGTGGCGAACGCACCACGACAGACGTAGCGTTGTGTCGGGCCACCTGTGTTGCTGTAGGCAACGGTGAGCTTCTTGCCACAACGCGCGCACCGGAAAAGACCGGCAAGCAGGGCTTCGCCGCCTCGGATCGACCCACGACCCAGATAGCTCTTGCCGTTGGCGTTGTCGGAGATCAATTGGCAATTCCTCTCGAATCGGTCCCACGAGATATACCCTTCGTGATGCACCTTGATCAAAACATCCCAGTCCTTTTGATCGGGTCGCGGACTGCGAACAATGCGTTTGCGCCCCTTCTCGATCGTCACACGCATGCCACGCCGTCCGTAGACGTAGGCTCCGCCGTAGACGGGGTTCCTCAGAATGTGATGCAGCGTGTGGTAGACCGGCGCCTTCCACTCGATCGGCCGTTTGCCCCTGCCCTGCACAACAGCGGGAAGCAGAACTCTTTCGTGGCGGAACCAGACAAGCACCTGCCGGACGGTCTGCAGCTCGGCAAACTTCGAGAACACGAGCCCAATGGCGTCCTGCACACGGCGATCCGCATCCTTCTCGATGCGGCCATCGTCGGTCTTCACGAACCCGACCGCGACCGTCATGAATAGCTCGCCGCGTCGAGCCTTCTGCTTCATCGCCTCGGTCGATCGCTGACGGAAGAGTGACAGCTCCATCTCGCTCATCGTGCCCTTCATGCCGAGCAGCAGCCGGTCGTTGATGGAGCGTGGGTCGTAGATGCCGTCCTCGTCGATGATCAACGTGCCGACCAACCCGCAAAACTCCAGCAGCGTATGCCAATCGCGTCCATTGCGCGCGAGGCGAGATGCTTCGATCGACAAGACTGCGCCGACGCGCCCTTCGCAGATGGCCGCCAACAACTTCTCGAAACCAGGGCGAGCAGCACCTCCGCCAGACCGGCCGAGATCATCATCGATCACTTGCACGTTGTTCCAGCCGAGATTGCGGCCGCGCTCTACGAGACCATATTGGCGACGCTGGCTCTCGAGATTATTCACGACCTGGTAGGCCGTCGACTGGCGGACATAGACGAAAGCGTCGCGCGCCAGATGCTCAGGCATGATCTTCGTCATGATCCACCTCCTTTGCGATCTCGTCGGTGTTCTCCATGACCGGCTGGAGTGTCGCTTCTGTCAGGAGGGTCGCGATCAGTGAGAGTGCCATGGCGCGTTGCATGTCTGGCATCTCGAGAGGTGGTGGCGGCGCCTCGAACAGATCGGGTTCCAGCATCTTCGATCTCGTCATGGCTGTGTCCTCCGGAAGGGACCTGCTCCCCGGGTGATGACGCCATGAGTCCGTCTACAAACGCGCGCAGTTCCTGGAGGAGATTCACGGGCAAGCGTGGACACGCTATGGTTCGAGTCGTTTCTGCCTCTGGGGAAACCATCCAGACAGGCAAATGGAATGACGTGCCATCCAGCCTGCGAATGATCAGGTGCCGAACACCGGCGTGCTCAATATCGCCAACCGCAAGCACCGTTTGGCCGGCACAGGGATGAAACGGATAGGTAACCAGCACCTCGAACGCCAGACGTCCGGCATTATGACCTACCCTCGGAAAGGGGCGGAGCCATCCAATTCTTCCCGTCCACAGCATCATCCCGGCCAAGGAGCGGCGCTTCAGCCGCGACGTGAGCGGGGACCCAGCGTAAGAAGCGCCCGCAGGGCACGATATCGAGTGCTTCGCACGCACCTGACGCTGGGTCCCACATAA
>JANOKV010000275.1:0-2290 GCA_031419415.1 Hyphomicrobiales bacterium
CTCGTCGTGCGCTCGTCGATGCGGGCATCGACCTGATCGAAGGCGATGCAGCGGTGGCGGTCGAGAAAAGTTGCGTCAAGCTCGCCAGCGGGCGCGTGGCGCCAGCGGATGCGACGCTCGTTACGACGAAAGCTGCAGCTCATGCGTGGTTGGGCCAAACCGACCTCACGTGCGATGCGCGCGGGTTCGTCGCCGTGCGTGCGACGTTGCAAATGCGCGGCGACGACGATGTATTTGCTGTCGGCGATTGCGCGAGTGTGATCGAGCATCCTCGGGAGAAGGCCGGCGTGTTCGCCGTTCGCCAGGGACCGCCGCTGGTGCGCAATCTGCGCCTGCGGGCGCGCAACGAGCCGGCCGTTCCATTTCGGCCGCAAACGCAATGGCTGGCGCTGTTGTCGCTCGGGGACAAGTCCGCCATCGCGGCGCGGGGACCATTCGCGATCTCTGGCGACTGGGTGTGGACTTGGAAGGATATAATCGACCGACGGTTCATGGCGCTGTTCGAGCGCTTGCCGGTGATGTCCCCCACCGACGCCCCTGGTGATGCCGACGCCAGCATGCGGTGTGGGGGATGCGCAGCAAAGCTCGGGCCGGCGATCCTGCAAGGTGCGCTCGATCGACTGGACGAGGGCCGGCCGCGTGCGCCTGGGCCGCGCGATGATGCCGCCATCATCGACGACGGCGGCGCACTGTTGCGGCTCGAGACAGCCGATTTTTTTCGAGCGTTCTGGCCTGAACCCTATGTGTTCGGCGAGATCGCGGCCGAGCATGCTATGAGCGATATCTATGCCATGGGCGGCGTGCCTGAGCGAGCGCTGGCCATCGCTATGCTGCCCTATGCGGGTTCCCGACAAAGCGGCGATGATCTGTTCCAGCTCATGGCGGGCGCGCGGGCCGCGTTCGATCGGGCCGGCGTCGCCCTCGTCGGCGGGCATTCGAGTGAAGGAGCGGAGTTCGGCGCGGGCTTTTTCGTTTCCGGCGGCGTGCCGCGCGACCAGCTGTTGCGCAAAAGCGGCCTACGCGTCGGTGATGCGTTGATCCTGACGAAGCCCCTCGGCACCGGCATTCTCTTCGCCGGTTGGATGCGCCGACTGGCGCGGGCGCGCGATATTGTTGCCGCGCTCGCCGGTATGCGGCTCTCGAACGGCATCGCAGCGCGCACTTTGTCGGCGCACGGAGTGACGGCGATGACCGATGTGACGGGGTTTGGCCTCGCTGGTCATCTGGCCGAACTGCTCGAGGCGTCGGGCGTCGGCGCCACGATTGCTTTGGATCGCTGCCGCCGCTATGCCGGCACGGACGAGCTGATCGCCCAAGGCGTGCGCTCGACGCTGCTATCTGAAAACATGGCTTTCGCCAGCCGCGTCGGCGGCAAGGGGGCCAATGATGCAGCGGTCGCGCTTCTCTTCGATCCGCAGACGTCGGGGGGGCTCATCGCGGGCATCGCCGCGGAGCAAGCCGAGGGCGTCGTGCAACAGCTCGTCGACGCCGGCGTCGAGGCGACATGCATCGGGCATGTCGTGGCGGTCGCTGCGGCCCCATCACCCCTCATCGTGATCGACTGACAATGACAGGAGGCAGGACAATGGCAGGCAAACCCAAAGTCGCAGTGATCGGCACCGGCGGCACCATCACATCGCTATCGGCGGTGGGACCGCTCGATCTCTACGAGTATACGGCGACGGGCCGTATGCTCGAGGCCGATCAGCTGGTCGACATGTTTCCCGACGTGCGCCAAGTCGCCGACCTCGTGCCGGTGCGGTTCAAGGCGGTGCCGTCGACGGCGGTGGCCTTCCCGGAATGGAAACAGATCGTGCACGAGGCGGACAAAGCGGTGGCAGCTAATCCGGGACTTGCCGGCATTGTCGTGCTGCACGGCACGGCAACCCTGGAGGAGACGGCTTATGCGCTGAACCTCACGGCGAAGGTGCGAATTCCGATTGTTCTCGTCGGCGCTCAGAGACCAGCCAGCGCCCTATCAGGCGATGCGGGGCTCAACCTCGTCAACGCGGTGCGCACGGCGTCGGCGCCCGAGGCGCGCGGACTAGGCGTTCTCGTCTGCCTCAACGATGAAATCCAGGCTGCGCGCGATGTCACCAAGACCTCGACGGCGCGATTGCAGACGTTTCGCACCGCTGACTTCGGCATCCTCGGTCAAGCCGACGGCGATGCGCTGACGTTCTATCGACGGCCGATCCGCAAGGGCGCCCCCGACACGGAGTTCGATATTCGCGGCCTCGACAGCCTGCCACGTGTCGACATTGCCTATTCTTATGCGGGCAACGATGGG
>JANOKV010000276.1:0-2459 GCA_031419415.1 Hyphomicrobiales bacterium
CGAGGCCATCGCCTGCATCAAGGCCATGGAAGAGAGCATCCTGCCCCCCACCATCGGCTTGGCGGAAAAGGACCCCGACTGCGATCTCGATTACGTGCCCAACGTGGCCCGACCGGGCGCCGTGCGCTACGCCATGTCGAACTCTTTCGCCTTCGGTGGATTGAATGCCGTCCTGATCTTTGGGCCGGCCCCCCTCTAAAGGTCCCCGCGTTGGCCGCGCCTTTTACTCGAGGTGGGCGGCAGAGACCCACCATGCCGGGTGCCGCTGCGAGAGGTGCGCGGCGGCGGCAGCGGCGGCGGCACTGGTGTGGAAAAGCCCGAAACAGGTCGGTCCGCTGCCCGACATGCGGGTGAGCGCCACACCCGGCAGGGCCGCAACTGCCGCCAGAACGTCAGCCACGGCCGGGCAGAGGCGGAGGGCTGCGGCCTTGAGATCGTTACGGCTGGCGGCCACGTAGGCGAGAAGGTGCGCAACGTCGCCGAACGTCTCCGGCGCGGCTGGCTCGAGGGTTGTCGTGGCGTGCGATGCCGCCAATTCGCGGAATACGGCAGCAGTCGCCAGCGAAACACCGGGATTGGCCAGCACGGCCCACAACCGAGGCAGCGTCGGCAGTAGCGTCACCCGTTCTCCGATGCCTCCCATGTGGGCCGCGCGCGCCGTGAGGCAGACCGGGACATCGGCGCCCAGCGTCCGAGCAATGTCGATCCAGTCGATTGCGCCCTCGATGGTCGGATTGAGGCGACGGAGCAGGCGGATCGCTGCGGCTGCATCCGATGAACCGCCGCCCAGACCCGCTGCGATGGGCAATCGCTTTTCCAGATGAAAAGTGCCCACGACGAGTTCGGGTGCGCGCGCCGTGGCGCGCGCGATGGCCTGGGCGACGAGATTGTTCCCGTCGATTGCAGCCGCGAACGGACCGCCGACAGTCAGCGAGAATGATGGCGCGGGCGTCACGCTGAGGGTATCGCCGCAGGCCGCAAACGCGACGAGGCTCGAAAGGTCGTGATAGCCGTCCGGGCGGCGACCGAGAATTTCCAGAGTGAGGTTGAGCTTGGCGGGGGCGGGCTCGGTCGGCATCTTGGGGCTCACCGTCGACAGCCGCTCGTCGTGCCCCGGCGAAGGCGGAGAAGTGGATCGGGCAGACATCGGCCTAGAGACGCTCTACTGCACCACGGGTTTTTGCGGCGCTAGTCTTGTCTGTTTGGGTTGATCGGCGCGGATGGGTTCCTTGCCTTTACGGGCCGCGCGCGGCGGGGGTTTTGTATCCAGACCGTCGCGCAGCTTGCGTTGGATCTTTTCTGCGTCCTCGGGCTCGGGCTTGAGAGTGAGGGCTTGCTCCCACTGAAAGCGGGCCTCTATTTTACGATCGACCCGCCAGAACGCATCCCCCAGATGATCGTTCAACACGGGATCTTCTGGTTTCAGCTCGACGGCCCGCTCGAGCCATTTGGCCGCTTCCTTATGGTTTCCGAGGCGGTAATGCGCCCATCCGAGACTGTCGACGATGTAGCCGTCGTCGGGGCGCAAGCTGACCGCCTTTTCGATCATGGCCAGCCCCTGCTTGAGATTGCGGTTCTGATCGACCCAGGAATAGCCGAGATAATTCAACACCAACGGCTGCTCGGGCGCCAGCACCAGAGCTTTCTGGAGATCAACCTCGGCCAGCGACCACTTCTTCATGCGCTCGTAGGAGGTGCCGCGCGCATAGAAATAGGTCCAATGTTTCTTCTCGGGTTTCGGACCGAGGGAAATGATGATCCGCGTATAGATGTCGACGGCTTCCTGGAACCTCTTGTGGCCGCGCATAATACCACCCAGGGCATCGAGGGGCCGAACATCCTTCGGGTCCTGACGGGCAAGCTCCTCGAGCAGGACGCGCGCCTCGTCGACGCGCTCCAATTGATTGAGGTTCAATGCTTTGCGGATATCGATCGCCGATTGCAGGGGCGTATTCTTCGGAATGCGGTCGTAGGTCGCGATGGCGGCATCGTAGCGCTTCATCGTCTCGTAGACATTGGCGAGCGCGGCCAGCGCAAAGGGCTGTTGCGGCTTCAGGTAGATAGCCATTTGCAGATAGACCGCACCGATGCCGACGCCCGCATTGCCTTCCGTCGAGAGCGCTTCGCCCAGACCGTAAAACACCTCCGCGAGCCCATCGATCGGCTTTTCGATCAGGTGCGGCAATCGAGTGTTGCCCTTGAGGGTTTCAGCAAGCGCGATGGCGGAAGGGTGCGGTGTCGCCGTGCTCTTTTTGATGTGCTCGTCGATGATCGAGCGGGCGAGCTTCTGGTCGCCGGCCGCCGACGCGTGATGGGCATAGGCGATGGCGACCCGCAGCACTTTGGCTTCGGTGCGGAAAATCCGCTCGAAGGTGGCGCGTGCGTCCTGGCTTCGGCCGGCGAGGTCGAAGATGAGCGCCTTGTGGTAGCGGATATAGAACTGCGCCCATTCCGCCTGC
>JANOKV010000277.1:0-6311 GCA_031419415.1 Hyphomicrobiales bacterium
TCCAATTGGCGCTGGGGCTCGCCTGACGGGGCGCCTCAGCCGCTGAGCGCCACCGCCAAGAATGAGGCGATGGCCAGCGCGAGGACCACGATCACGATCAGCGTCGAGACCAAGCCCGGCGGCGACTTGTGGCCATGCGCGCGGTCATGTCCCGTCGCGTGAAGCGCCGCCTTGATGGCCATTTGCTCGGCCATGGCTGCGCGCTGCGCTGCCGCCTGTCTGACTGCTGCCGGATTATCTGATGCCATCGCACGTCTCCCCACGATCAAGGCGCAGTGATCACCGTCCCATAGTCGCCCGGAGCTGGTCCGCCGTAAAGCGGATGTGCGTTATCGCGGCAAGTCGGTTCGGCCCATCAGAACCCGATCGATGGACGCTGCGGCCTGGCGGCCCTCGCGAATGGCCCAGACCACCAGAGATTGCCCCCGGCGAATGTCTCCTGCTGCAAACAATTTCGGGCGCCCTTTGATCTTGTAATCGCGCTCGGTCGCATCGAGGCCTTTGAACCGTCCGCGCGGCACGACAGCAAGTTCGAGCTGTTTGACGACATCGGTTTCGATCGGCCCCGAAAAACCCATAGCGAACAAGACGAGGTCGGCGGGAAGTTCCCCCTCGCTCCCAGGAACTGGCTTCATCTGACCATCGACGCGCGTGTAGAGCAGTTTCTCGACACACCCATTGTTGCCGGAAAATCCGGTGGTCGAGATTGAATATTCGACCGTGGCGCCCTCAGCCTGGCTCGACGAGACGCGCAGCTTCAGCGGCCAATGCGGCCAGGATAGCGCTTTCATTTCCTGCTCGGGTGGCCGGGGCATGATCTCGAGCTGTGTGACCGATTTGGCGCCCTGACGAAAGCTCGTGCCAATGCAGTCCGAGCCCGTATCGCCGCCGCCGATGACAATGACGTGTTTGCCCTCGGCCGAGATTTGCCGTGTTGTGGGAGAGATTGTCTCACCCGACACGCGGCGGTTCTGCTGCGGAAGAAAATCCATGGCGAAGTGCAGCCCGTCGAGTTGACGACCGGGGGACTTCTCAAAGAAATCGAAGGGGCGTTCGGAGCCGCCGGTCAGCAGCACCGCGTCATGGCCATCCTCGATGTCGTAGGCGCTGACGTCGAGACCGATCTGTGTCCCGAAGTGAAAAACGATGCCCTCGGCCTCCAGTTGCGCCACGCGACGGACGACGACGGTCTTTTCCAGTTTGAAATCGGGAATGCCATAGCGAAGAAGCCCGCCGGCGTGGGCGTTCTTTTCGAAGACGTGGACCTCGTGTCCGGCGCGACGCAACTGCTGCGCGGCCGCGAGCCCCGCTGGACCGGCGCCGACGATGGCGATTTTTTTTCCCGTCTGCCTTTCGGGGGGCTCAGACTGGATCCATCCCTCGGCGAACCCTTTGTCGACGATCGCACATTCGATGGTCTTGATGGTAACCGGGTTGTCTTCG
Source organism: Hyphomicrobiales bacterium (assembly GCA_031419415.1). Lineage (GTDB taxonomy): Bacteria > Pseudomonadota > Alphaproteobacteria > Rhizobiales > Hyphomicrobiaceae. Next base: position 1,444 of record JANOKV010000277.1, read on the forward strand.
AGGTTGAGTGTGCAGGCCGCCTCGCACGGCGCCGGGCATACGCGTCCCGTGAACTCGGGGAAGTTGTTGGTAGAATGGAGGTTGCGTAGCGCCTCTTTCCAGTTACCACGGTAGACGAGATCGTTCCAGTCAGGGATCTGGTTGTTCACCGGACAGCCGTTGTGGCAGTAGGGAATGCCGCAATCCATGCACCGCGCCGCCTGGATTTTCGTCTCTTTCTCCGGCAACGGAACGACGAATTCTTTGTAGTGGGTCAAGCGCTCATCGACGGGCCGATAGCCGCGCTCCTGGCGGTCGAACTCCATGAAGCCTGTGATCTTGCCCATTTGGGTGTCCTGGTGTGTCGTCAGTTGGTCGGATTTGCCGTTGCATTCATCTTATGATATACATTTTGTTTCATGTATATCCATGGAGGTCTCCATGCAAATTTCGAAGTGGGGGAACAGTCTTGCGGTCCGTTTGCCTGCCAAGCTCGTCGAAGAGCTCGGCCTGAAAGAGGGTGACGAGATTGAAATGAGGCGCGCCGCGGACGGCGCGCTCGAGGTCGAGAAGTGTCAGGCGCTCGCTGATTGGTTCGCTCGTCTCGCGCAGATTCAACCTAAACTGCCGGCTGACTACACTTTCCAAAGGCGCGACGCTTACCCGGTCAATCGCGGGGGTAGGGATGACGACAGTCGATCGTAGTCGAAAAACTTTCTTCGATACCAGTGTCGTCGCGTACCTCGTTTCTGACGATCTATCGAAGATGCAGCGATCGCGAGCATTGATGACCATAGGTGGCGTCATCAGTGTCCAAGTCCTAAACGAATTCACGAGTGTCGTTCGGCGCAAGCATTCTATGGCCTGGTCTGATATCCGCCTCGTGTTGGACGGATTGAGGATGGCTTGCAGCATCGTTCCGCTGATGGAAGAAACGCACGTGCGCGCGCTACAGTATGCCGAGCGCAACCAGTTGCACACATACGACGCCAATATCGTCGCCGCTGCCGCCCTGGCTGGCTGCACGACATTGTATTCCGAAGATATGCACGATGGATTGGTCATTGATGGAGTGACGATCCGTAATCCCTATGCGGGTTGAAGGTGGAGTGTGCATTGGCATGGGGCGATCCAGGCACGAAGGCCTGTAGTTTTTTACGAAGAACGGAGTTGGTGCCTCACTCCGCCGCTGTCGATTTGCTCGATGATTTTTTGCGTTTCACGCCGATTTCCAACACATCGAGGCCAGTGCCGTTCTCCGCTTGATGATCGGCCATTTCCGCGAGTGCGCGCCGATACTCCACTGGCATTACTTTCTTGAATTTCGGCTGCCACGTCGCCCAGTCGGCCAGGATCGTCTTGGCCTTGGCCGAGTTGGTGTAGTGGGCATGCCTGGCGATCAGGGCGTGCAAGCGCTCGGCGTCCTGCGCCGTCATGTTCTGCATGACATCGACGAGCCCGTGGGCGGCGAGGTCGCCGCCTTGGTTCGCCAACCGACGCATGACTTCTTCCTCGGCGGCGACCGGTTCGAGATCGATCATGGCGAGGTTGCACTTGCGCTCGAACGTGCCGTCTTCGTCGAGCACGTAAGCGATGCCGCCCGACATGCCGGCTGCGAAGTTGCGCCCCGTCTGGCCGAGAACCACCACGATGCCGCCCGTCATGTATTCGCAGCCGTGATCGCCCGTGCCTTCGACGACGGCGATGGCGCCGGAGTTGCGCACGGCGAACCGCTCACCGGCGATGCCGCGGAAATAGCATTCGCCGGTGATCGCGCCATAGAGCACGGTGTTGCCGACGATCATGCTCTCTTCGGGCACGATTGCGGAGGCGGGGTTGGGTCGCACGATCAGCTTGCCGCCCGATAGGCCCTTGCCGACGTAGTCGTTGGCTTCACCGACAAGATCGAGCGTGACGCCGTGCGCGAGCCAAGCTCCGAAGCTCTGACCGGCGGTGCCGTTGAGCGTTAGCCAGATCGTGTCCTCGGCGAGTCCGGCATGCCCATATTTGCGCGCAATCTCGCCCGACAGCATGGCGCCTGTTGCGCGATCGCGATTGCTGATCTCGAGTTCGGTTTTCACAGGTTTGCGCTGATCGATGGCCGCGCGCGCGATGGCGATCAACTTGTTGTCGAGAACCTTCTCGAGGCCGTGGTTCTGGCGTTCCGAATTGCGGATGGCAACAGTGCTGGGAACATCCGGTTTGTGGAATAGCTTGTCGAAGTCGAGGCCGCGCGACTTCCAATGGCCGATGGCGCGATCGGTATCGAGCAGGTCGGACCGCCCCACGAGATCATCGAGCGAGCGCAGGCCCAGGCGGGCCAACTCTTCGCGCACTTCTTCGGCGATGAAGAAGAAGAAATTGATGACGTGCTCGGGCTGGCCGCGGAACCGCTTGCGCAACTCTGGGTCTTGCGTCGCGACGCCCACCGGGCAGGTGTTGAGATGGCACTTCCTCATCATGATGCAGCCAGCGGCGATCAACGGCGCCGTCGCGAAGCCGAACTCGTCGGCGCCTAGCATGGAGCCGATGACGACGTCGCGTCCCGTGCGCACGCCGCCATCGACTTGCACCGCAATTCGACCGCGCAATTGATTGTAGACGAGCGTCTGATGCGTCTCGGCCAAGCCGATTTCCCAGGGCGAGCCCGCGTGCTTGATCGAGGTCAGCGGCGAGGCGCCCGTGCCGCCTTCGAAGCCCGCGATGGTCACATGATCGGCGCGCGCCTTGGCGACGCCCGCCGCAACCGTACCGACGCCGACTTCCGACACCAGCTTCACCGAAACGTCGGCGCGCGGATTGACGTTTTTCAGGTCGAAGATGAGCTGCGCCAGATCCTCGATCGAGTAAATGTCATGATGCGGGGGCGGCGAGATGAGGCCAACGCCCGGCGTCGAGTGGCGCACTTTGGCGATCACCTGATCGACCTTGTGGCCGGGTAGCTGGCCGCCCTCGCCGGGCTTGGCGCCCTGGGCCATTTTGATCTGCATCACGTCGGAGTTGATCAAATATTCCGTCGTCACGCCGAACCGACCCGAGGCCACCTGCTTGATGGCCGAGCGCATGCTGTCGCCGTTGGGCAGAGGCGTGTAGCGATCCGATTCCTCGCCGCCCTCCCCGGTGTTCGATTTGCCACCGATCCGGTTCATGGCGATGGCGAGCGTCGTGTGCGCTTCGCGGCTGATCGAACCGAAGCTCATCGCGCCGGTCGAGAAACGTTTGACGATGGCAGCTGCGGGTTCGACGTCGGTAACTGGTATGGATTTGCGGCCGACCTCTTCGGCACTCTTGATGCGGAAGAGGCCGCGCAATGTCATCAATTGCTCGGACTGGTCGTTGACCTGGCGGGCATAGTCGCGCCACTTCTGCGGCAGCTTGCCGGCCATAGCGTCTTCGACTTTTGTACCGCGCACGGCATGCTGCAGATCGGCAACGACGGTGGGGCGCCACATGTGCGCCTCGCCACGCAACCGATAGGCGTATTCGCCACCGACGTCGAGCATCCCGTCGAGGGCTGGAATATCGCCGAATGCTTGGCGATGCCGCTCGACGGTTTCGCGCGCGATCTGGCGCAGGCCCACACCTTCCACCTGCGTGTGTGTGCCGGTGAAATAGCGGCGCACGAACGTCGACTTGAGGCCGACGGCGTCGAAAATCTGGGCGCCGCAATAGCTTTGATAGGTCGAGATGCCCATCTTGGACATGACCTTCAGCAGCCCCTTGTCGACGGCCTTGATGTAGCGCTTTTGCGCTTCTTTCAGATCGATGTCCTCGCCCAAGTCCGGAAGGATTTGCTCGATTGTCTCGAAAGCGAGGTAGGGATTGATCGCTTCCGCGCCGAAGCCAGCCAGCGTCGCGAACTGGTGGACCTCGTTGGCCTCACCCGTCTCGACGACGAGTCCGACCGAGGTGCGCAAGCCCTGCTTGATCAGATGATGGTGGACGGCGCTGGTCGCCAGAAGTGACGGGATCGGGATCCGATCCGGACCCGTGTTGCGGTCCGACAGAATGACGATGTTGTAGTCGTTCGAGCGCACCGCCTCTTCGGCTTCGGCGCATACCACATCGAGGGCCCAGCTCATGCCGGCGGCGCCCTTCTCGACGGGGTACGTCACGTCGATCGTAATAGACGAAAAATGGTTGTCCTTGACCTGGCCGATTTGGCGAACGCGCTCCAGGTCCTCGTTCGTGAGGATCGGTTGATAAACCTCGAGCCGCTTGACCTTGGAGGTTCCTTCGAGATCGAGCAGGTTGGGCCTGGGTCCGATGAACGACACGAGGCTCATGACGAGTTCTTCGCGGGTCGAATCGATCGGCGGATTGGTGACCTGGGCGAAGTTCTGCTTGAAGTAGGTATGCAACAGCTTGGGCTTGGACGAGAGTGCCGAAATCGGCGTGTCCGTGCCCATGGAGCCGATCGCCTCTTGGCCCGATTGAATCATCGGGCTCATGAGGAACTTCAGGCTTTCTTGCGTGTAACCGAAAGTCTGCTGCAGATCGAGCAGCGCGATGTTTGACTGCTTGCGCGTGACTTTCTTTGGCAGCGGCAGATCGCCGACCTGTATTTGGGTCTGCTTGAGCCACTGCTGGTAGGGATGGCGCGAGGCGAGATCGGCCTTGAGTTCATCATCGCTGATGATGCGTCCCAGTGCCAAATCGATCAGCAGCATCTTGCCGGGCTGCAATCGCCACTTCTTGGCGATACGCGATTCCTCGATTGGCAGAACGCCCGATTCCAACGACATGATCACCAGGCCGTCGGTGGTCACTAGGTAACGGGCGGGGCGCAATCCGTTGCGATCGAGCGTCGCGCCGATTTGCCGGCCATCCGTGAAAGCCATTGCCGCGGGGCCATCCCACGGCTCCATGAGGCAGGCGTGATATTCGTA
>JANOKV010000278.1:0-6000 GCA_031419415.1 Hyphomicrobiales bacterium
CGCGGCGGATTGTGGCAAAAACATCATTGAACATCTTCGGCGTCAGCACGCCGGTGTTCGTATTGTAGCGCGAGCAGTGATAGCTGTCGTAAAGCGCCAAGCCGTCCCGCAGCGTGTGGGTGCGGCCGTGTCCGAATGGAAAAGCACTCTTGCGGGCGCTCATCGTCGTCAACACGCTGTCGTGGGCGATGCGACCCAAAGCGACGATGGCGCGTAGCTCCGGCATTCGCGTCAAGGTTCCCTCGAGGTAGGGGCGGCACGTTGCAATCTCCAGCGGCGTCGGCTTGTTCTCGGGGGGCACGCAGCGCACTGAATTGGTGATGCGGGCGCCGACTAATCGCAAGCCGTCAGTGGGCGTTGCGGCATAGGTGCCCTCGGCAAAACCATGGGTAAGCAATGTCGCGTAGAGCAAATCGCCAGCGAAATCTCCAGTGAAGGGGCGGCCGGTTCGATTAGCGCCCTTGAGGCCTGGCGCTAGCCCCACGATCAGCAATTCGGCAGAGATATCGCCAAAGGTGGCGACGGGCGCGTTATGCCATGCGGGCTCTCGTTGCTTGTTCGCCGCACGAAACGCGGCGAGGCGCGGGCAGAGAGAGCAGTCGAGCGGAGGAGCGTCTATAGGCAGCGGCTCAGGACTCGCGTGAGTGGGGCCAGGCTGGACCCGGCTCGACCGAGGGCTGGTTTTCAAACCTCTTGGTCCTCGCCGGCAGTGGCCGAGAAGGGCATGCGCGGATCGCGTTGCCGGAATTGCTGCAGGCGGGTCTCGCGTGCTTCGCGTGGAGTGCGCTGTGCGGGATCGCGACAGATGTCTTTCTCGAGGTCGGCAATGTCGACGAACTGGTCGGCCTGACGCCGCAACTCGTCGGCCACCATCGGGGGCTGGGTTTGCAGCGTGGAAATCACGCTGACGCGCAATCCCTTCTGCTGAAGCGCGGCGACCAGACTGCGAAAATCTCCGTCACCGGAGAAGAGAACGACATGGTCCAGGTGTTCCGCCAATTGCATGGCATCGACAGCGAGTTCGATATCCATGTTGCCTTTTATTTTTCGACGACCGGACGCATCCGTATATTCTTTGGTCGGCTTAGTGACCATCGTGTACCCGTTGTAATCCAACCAATCAATCAATGGTCGGATCGAAGAATATTCCTGATCTTCGACGAGCGCCGTATAATAGAGCGCGCGCACGAGGCGAGCCTCGCTGCGGAACATGTACAACATGCGCTTGTAATCAATGTCGAAACCCAGAGCCTTGGCCGTCGCGTAAAGATTGGCGCCGTCAATGAACAGGGCGATTCGTTCCGTAGGATGGAAATGCATATGGTCTCGCGTGATGTTGGCAATCGACAGAATCGAACCGTCGTTCGCTTCGAGTCACACCTAAGAAAATCGCGGCGTTCGAGCGACGGGTAGTCTTTTTAGCCTCAAGTTTCTCGAAACGCAACCAGCCATTAATGAAACCGGAGATCTATCATTCTTATATTCAACGTGTTCGGAAGAACTGGTGATGTGCGGGATTGCGCCGGATTTGAAACAGACGATGAACTATTAATCTCAAGGCAACTGCAAATCATTTGCAACAAAAATGGGACTCGGGTCAAAATGAATGCGAATTCAAGATCGTTACCCGACTTGCTCAGGTGTGATGCGCGCAATGTTTGACAGCCTTCCTCCCGCCGTCCACGCGAGCGCAGGGCATGCTTGGCTGTGTTTGGGTGGGAACTCTGACGGCTGTTGGGGACGCCCGGTTGCGACGATGAAACGAGCAATGGCGTCCCTGGAGCGGCAGGGTCTGCGGGTCGTCGCGCAATCGGACGTCTTCGAAACACCGCCAGTCGGGACCGTTCGCCAAGCGAGATACGCAAATATGATTATTGCTGTAAAGGGATCGGTCTCTCCAGCACAATTGCTACGAATGGTGAAGCGGATCGAACGGGCAGCGGGTCGGCGCGCGGGCGTTCGATGGGGACCGCGTCCACTCGATATCGACCTACTCGACTACGCTGGGCGACAGATCAACGTCGGCGACAGCCAACGCGTGACAGGTCGCCTCGTCTTGCCGCATCCAGAGATGCATCGCCGTGGGTTCGTGCTGGTTCCGCTTGCTCAAGTCGCACCACATTGGCGACACCCAGTATTGGGGGTGACCGCGCGATCCCTCATCGCAAGAAGCCCGATCCTGGCGCGTGGCATTCGTGTCGACAACGATCCTGAGGGTCCATGACATGCGGCTTTCCGACTACAAAGTCTTGACGTTCGATTGCTACGGCACGCTCATCGACTGGGAAACTGGCATGATCGACGCGTTGGCGCCGCTGGCGTCGCGCAGCCTTGCGCCGCTGTCGCGCAACGCCATTCTGGAAGCGCATGCGCAAGCGGAATCGATGCAGCAGCGGGCCACTCCGACGATGCCCTATCGCGATCTACTGGCTGTCGTCGCCAAACGGCTGACAGAGCGATGGGGCGTTTCTGCAAGCTGGGACGAATGTCGCGCCTACGGTCGTTCCATTGGCGACTGGCCAGCGTTCGCCGATACGGCGCAGGCGCTCGGTTACCTGAAACGCCACTTCAAACTCGTCGTCCTGTCGAACATCGACAACGAGAGTTTTGCGGCGAGCAATCGCCGGTTCGGAGTGATGTTGGATGCCGTTTACACCGCCGAAGACATAGGGTCCTACAAGCCGGCGGAGCGCAACTTCACTTATATGATCGAAAACCTAGAGGTTTCGGGTGTCCGACGCAGCGAAATCCTGCACGTTGCCGAAAGCCTGTTTCACGACCACGCCCCGGCGAATGCGCTCGAATTGGCATCGTGCTGGATCCATCGGCGCCACGCCTTGCAGGGCTCGGGCGCGACGATGCCACTGACAGAAGAACCGAAGGTCGACTTCCGGTTCACGAGCCTCGCTGCCCTCGTCGACGCACATAGGAAGGAAATTGCAAACTGAGGCGCTCGCCGCACTATCCGGTCAAGAAATCGATGATCAGCTTGATGTTGAGCACGATGATCACTGCGGCGATTGTGCATGCGGTGGCAATGAGCCACTTGGGTGCGACGAGCTCGCCCATCTTGGCGGGGCTTGCCGTGAATTGAACGAGGGGCACGACAGCGAACGGCAATTGCAGCGACAAGATCACCTGGCTCAGAATGAGTAGTTTGCCGGTCTCGGCCGTGCCGTAGAGGATGGTGACGCCGGCCGCTGGCACGATGGCGATCGCGCGGGTGACAAGTCGTCGTTGCCAAGGGGCGAGCCTCAAATTCACGAAGCCTTCCATGACGGCTTGGCCGGCGAGCGTCGCGGTCACTGTCGAGTTGAGGCCGCAGCACAAGAGCGCAATGCCAAACAGCGATGGGGCGACCAGAGAACCCAGCAGCGGGGACAGCAATGAATGCGCCTCGCTTAACTCTGTGACGTGCGAATTGCCGGTCTTATGAAACGTGGCGGCCGCCAGAATGAGGATGGAGGCATTGATAAACAGCGCGAACATGAGGGCGAGCGTCGAGTCGAAGGTCGCGAATTTCAGCGCTTCTCGCTTCTCGGGGATCGTCGCGCCCCAGGCGCGCGTCTGCACGATCGCCGAGTGAAGATAAAGGTTGTGGGGCATGACCGTGGCCCCGAGAATGCCGAGCGCCAGATAGAGCATATCGGGATTGCGCACGATGTCGGGATCGGGGCGGAAGCCCGCCAGCATTGGCCCGATTTCCGGTTGCGCCAGTACGACCTGGATCGCGAAACAAACGGTAATGACCCCCAACAGTGCGATGATGAAGGCCTCGAGATACCGAAACCCCATCTTCTGAAGGTACAGGATCAGGAACACATCGAGGGCGGTCAGAAGGATACCGATGTCGAGCGGCAGGCCAAACAGCAGGTTGAGACCGATGGCTGTGCCGATCACCTCGGCAATGTCGGTCGCGATAATGGCGATTTCAGCAAGCACCCATAAGGGCCACGCGACCCAGGACGGATAGGCGTCTCGGCACGCTTGGGCGAGATCGCGTCCAGAGGCGATGGCCAGACGACTGCACAACGCTTGCAGGACGATCGCCATAATGTTCGAGACGAGTGCCACAATCAGCAGCGTGTAGCCGAACTTGGATCCTCCAGCCAACGCCGTGGCCCAGTTTCCGGGGTCCATGTAGCCGACGGCCACCAGATATCCAGGACCGAGAAACGATGCGGCCTTCCGCATCTGGGAACCAGTCGACGTGACGCCGATCGATCGATGCACGTCGGCAAGCGCCGCTTCACCTCGTTCGCGCCGCCAAGCGCCGGCAGCTGGAGCTGGTGGTTTTACGAGTTTTTGCATTTCGCCCACACGATCAGAGCCATGAGAACAGAATACTGCAGTTGCAAATCATTGGCAACAAGAGAGTTGAGTGCGTTAAATCGGTGGCTCTCGAATGATGGGCTGGGGCGTGCTCGACCATGCAATTTGTGTCTCGTTGCCGGTCCGAATAACGCGTATGATTGCCGCCCCTCGATCAGGGTAAGAGCGCAATCGGCGGGAGCTCTGCTGGATGAAGAAAACGACTAAAGTCGCGACAAATCGCAAAGCCGCCTCCACCCCCGCGCGGCCGCCGCAAGCGGCGCTCGAGCCATTGGGAAAAGGGAAAGCAAAAGTGAAGGTGGCGGCGGCCAATCCTTTGCTCGAGGTGTGGACAGGTCCGTTCGAATTGCCACCGTTCAACGACATCCGGCCCAAACACTTCAAGCCCGCCTTCGAGCAAGCGCTCGCCCTGCACAGGCGTGAGGTCGCCAAGATCGCGTCAGCTCGAACCAAGCCAACGTTCGTCAATACGATCGCAGCGCTGGAAAAGTCGGGGCGAACCCTCAACCGCGTGGCGCGCGTCTTCTATAATCTGACCGGCGCCGATACGAACGCCGAGTTGCAGGCCATTGAGCGGGAGATGGCGCCGCGTCTCGCACAGCACTCCACTGAAGTTGCGCTCAATCCCAATTTATTCAAACGGATCGACGAACTCCAGGGCCGGCAGGACAAGTTGACGTTGGATCTCGAGCAGAGGCGCGTGCTGGAGCGCCATCACCGTGGCCTGGTTCGTGCGGGTGCGCGGTTGGACGCTAAGGCAAAGAAGCGGATGGCCGAAATCAACCAACGCTTGGCGACGCTGGGCACGACGTTCGCGCAGAACGTGCTGGCCGACGAGCAGGCCTTCCGATTGGTGCTGGAAACGCCGGACGATCTCGGGGGACTGCCCGCATTTGTGGTCGCTGCTGCGGCGCGCATGGCGTCCGACCTCGGGCTCGATGGCAAATACGTCATTACGCTATCGCGCTCCAGCATCGAGCCGTTCCTGCAATTTTCGACGCGTCGCGATCTGCGCGAGATCGCGTTTCGGGCGTGGACCAAGCGCGGCGAGAACGGCGATGCGCACGACAATCGGGCGATTGCCGCAGAAACGATCGGGTTGCGTGCCGAGCGGGCGCGTCTGCTCGGCTTTCGCACTTTCGCGGAATTCCGTCTCGACGACGCTATGGCCAAATCGCCTGACGCTGTGCGCGGGTTGCTCGACGAGGTGTGGACGGCGGCCATCGCCAAGGCCGGCAAGGAGCGCGAACGCTTGGCCGCTTATGCGCGCGATGATGGACAGAACATCAACATCGAGAGTTGGGATTGGCGATATTATTCGGAGAAGGTGCGGCGCGCTGAATATGATCTCGATGAGGCGGCCACCAAGCCATACATGCAACTGGACCGCATGATCGAGGCGGCGTTCGAGACAGCAGCACGGCTGTTCGGATTGAGTTTCGCAGAGCGCTCCGATCTACCGCGCTACCGGCCCGACGTGCGTGCTTGGGAGGTGTCCGATCGTTCCGGCCGACACGTCGGCATCTTTCTGGGCGATTATTTCGCGCGTCCCTCCAAGCGATCTGGCGCCTGGATGAGCACCTATCGAGGGCAGCAACGCCTCGCCGCCGATGAACGGCCGATCGTCGTCAACGTGCTCAATTTCGCCAGGGGCGCCGAGGGTGCGCC
>JANOKV010000279.1:0-3451 GCA_031419415.1 Hyphomicrobiales bacterium
AGATCCTTGGCCGCCTTCTGGTTCTTGGAATAATTCGGCACCACGTGGCTCTGGAAGGTATGCATGGCGAACTGACCCTTCGGGCCAGCCGGCAGCGGCGTGTGGAAGATGTCATCCTTCAGCGGTGTGCCCTTGTCCGTCTTGTATTGCTCGGGCTTGCGCAGAGATTCGATGTAGATCGATGCGCCATTGAGGGTCGCCGAGATGGTGCCGGCGAGGAACGCGCGATTGTTGGAACTGTCGTCCCACGCGAGCCCGCCCTCGTCCATCGAATCCTTCCAGAAGGCGGTCAGATATTTGACCGCTTCGATCGTCTCGGGAGAATTGATCGTGACCTTGCCGGCCTCGTCCACCTCGCGTCCCCCGAACGACCACAGGAACGGATAAGCGAACACCACCGGATCACCGAACGACTGACCCAGCGACTGGCCAATCGGGAAGCCCTTGGCCTTGAGCTTTTTGCCGGTGGCGCGATATTCGTCCCAGGTTTTGGGACCGTTGGGCATGCCTTCCTCGGTCCACCAGGACTTGCGATAGGCATTCATGCCGCCGACGATGTTGCACGGCATTGAAATCCACTGTTTGCCGTTGTGGCTGTTGCCCTTCGACAGATTGTAGTACCCGCCCTGGGCGCTGCCGATTTCCTCGGCGATGTCGCTGACGTCGACGAGGCTGGCCTGGTAGAGATGCGGGTGGTTGTTGAACAACATGATGATGTCGGGGCCCGCGCCCGACTGGATCGCCGACGTGATGCGCGGCTGCAGATCGTTGCCGTTGACGCGCTCCAGGTTGACCTTGATGCCCAGCGCCTTTTCGGCTTCGGGAAGGATTTTTTCGCGCAGCGCTGCGTCACACGCGGGCACGAAGTCGTTCCAGCGCAGCCAGTGCACCGTGGTCGCTTGGGCATAGGCGGGCGCGCGGCCCGTGGCCAGAATACCCGCCATGCCACCCGTCGTGGCGGCAGCAGCGCCGGCAGCCGTCGTGCCGAGGAATTTACGGCGATTGAGGCGACTCGTCATGGTTCCTCCCATAGAAACGCGATGTTCAAGACTTGGGCGTTCTGCCCTTTCGTACGTACACTCTACCCCCTCGACCTAGGGTCAACAAGTCCAGTTGCACGTCTGCCAAATCCCGGGCGATTCAAGTCCTCCTGCAAGGCCTCGACCAAGGATTGTCATCCCGGTGCGTGTCACCGGGATCCCTCTCTCGGCTGGATTGCGGAGCCTGCGGAGCGCTGGATCCCGTGGACGAGCCGCGGGATGACACGAGGGGCGGGGTCGAGACTTGAATCGCCCTGCTGCCATATCGCTTCACGCGCTGCTATCCTTTGCATGGCCGCCACGGATGCAGTTATCCTCCGGTGATCTGTCTCTAATTTCAGAAATCCCGTCCCATGAACGATACTACTGCGACCCCTCTGTCGTCGGGCCTGCCTCTGGAGCGGGCGCGCCGTGTCATCCATCGGCTCGCCGACGCGGGCGACCGGATCGACAGTTCACGCGAGATCCCGCCCGATGTGATGGCCATGTTGCACGCGGCGCGCCTGTTTCGGCTGACGCTGCCGCACTCTTTGGGTGGCGACGCCTTGGACCTCGCCACGCTGGCCGAAGTCACCGAAATCATCTCCGCAGCCGACGCGAGCACCGGATGGTGCATCGGTCAAGGCTCGGGCTGCGCCATGACCGCAGCGCAGCTTCCGCCCGATACGGCGCGCCGTGTTTTCGGACCGGCCGACGCCATTCTCGCCTGGGGCGCCGGTGTGCAGGGCAGAGCCATTCGCGTCGACGGGGGTTGGCGTGTGACCGGGCGTTGGAGCTTCGCCAGCGGCAGTCGGGCCGCGATTTGGCTCGGCGCCCACTGCAAGATGTTCGATACGGATGGCGTCACCCCCCTGCGTACCGCCGACGGCCTGCCGACCGAACGCACGCTCCTGGTTCCCCGCGGCGAAGCCAAAATCGATGACGATTGGACTGTGATGGGGTTGCGCGGCACGGGGAGCGACAGCTACGCGCTGCACGATCATTTCGTGGCCGACGCGTTGTCCATCGACCGTGATGATCAGTCCGGACAGCATGACCCGGCCACGTTGTTCAAATTCCCCCAGATCATCATCTATGCCGGAGCGTTCGGCGGCGTCATGCTCGGCATCGCGCGCGGCATGCTCGACGACCTCACAGCGCTCGCCCTGACGAAAACACCGCGCGGCGCAGCGTCCTCGCTCATCGAAAGCCCCGTCTTTCAAAGCGATTTGGCCCGGATGGAGGCGCGGTTGCGAGCGGCGCGCAGCTATCATTTTGACACGCTGCGATCCGTCTGGAACGCGGTCGAAGGTGGCGCGCCGCTCACCTTGGACCACCGCATCGACGTTCGCCTGGCATCGACGTTTGCGATCAACGAAGGGGCTGCCGTCGTGGTCGATGCCTATCGCGCGGCCGGACAGACAGCGATTTTTCAATCCAACGCCTTCGAACGCCGCCTGCGTGACGCCCTGTCGGTGTCGCAACAGGTGCAGGGGCGACGCTCCCACTTCACGACGGTCGGGCGCCATTTGCTCGGCCTGGAACCCGATACGACGATGTTTATTTGAAGCATCGTCCCGTGTGCGACGCCAGCTCGCGTAAATCCACTGGACACCCCCCGAGCGCGGCTGCATGTTGCGGCCCCATATCGAAATTTCTTCAATTGGCCCACGGGCGACATATCCCATGACCCTGGAAACGGAAGCCGTTCTCGACCGGCGGCAATTGCGGCGGTCGTTGTCTGTTTGGCGGGTCTTCGCCATCGTCGCGGGCGCGCTGGCGCTCGGGGCGGTCGCATTGGCTGGCGCCGGCGACAAATCCAGTTTCGGCGGCGGCGTCAAGAAACAGATCGCGCGCGTTGCTTTGGAAGGCGTGATTACAGAAAACCGGGACCAGATCCGCCTGTTGAAGCAGATCGCCGATGCGCCCCACGTCGAAGCCGTCATCTTGTTCATCAACAGCCCGGGCGGCACGACCACGGGCGGCGAAGCCCTCTTCGAAGCCATCCGGGGCGTGTCCGCCAAGAAGCCCGTCGTCGCCCAGTTCGGCACCGTTGCGACCTCTGCGGCCTACATCTGCGGGTTGGCGACCGACCAGATCTTTGCGCGCGGCAACACCATTACGGGGTCCGTCGGCGTCATCTTCCAATGGGCCGAGGTGAGCGAGCTGATGGCCAAGCTCGGCGTGAAGATGAATGAAATCAAGAGCGGACCCTTGAAGGCCAATCCATCGCCCTTCCAACCGATCGATGCCGCAGGCAAAGAAACCGCCGAAAAGATGGTCGCTGAATCCATGCGCTGGTTCCGCGGTCTCGTCGCCAGTCGGCGCGACATCGACACCTCGACGATTCCCGGCCTCGAGCAGGGGGGGATTTTCTCGGGGCGCGAAGCCTTGGCGCACAAGCTCGTCGATCACATCGGCGGCGAAGCCGA
>JANOKV010000280.1:0-9486 GCA_031419415.1 Hyphomicrobiales bacterium
TTCGCGCGGTCCCTTGTAGGAGCCGTAATACAGCCCGCGCGCGATGTGCACATAGACGGCGATGAAGAACATCGATGCGCCGACGGCGTGCACGTTGCGGATCAGCCAGCCGAAGTTGACGTTGCGGCGGATGTGCTCGACCGAGTCGAACGCCAGCTTGTCACTGGGGATGTAGTGCATCGCCAGCACGATGCCGGTGACGATCTGAATGGCGAGGCAGGCAGTCAAAATACCGCCGAACGTCCACAGATAATTGAGGTTGCGCGGCGTCGGAAAATCCACGAACTGGCCGTGCATCATCCGCTGAATCGGAAGACGCTGGTCCATGAACTGTTGGAAACGGGTCGACGGCTGATAGGTCGATTCGTGCTCTGCCATGGATGCGCCGCCTCAGCCGATCTTGATCTTGCTATCGGACACGAATTCGTAGACCGGCACGTCGAGATTACGCGGTGCGGGACCCTTGCGAATGCGTCCGGACGTGTCGTAGTGCGAACCGTGACAGGGGCAGAACCAGCCGCCGAAATCACCCTTCGCGTCGGCAATCGTCTGGCCTTTGGGAATGCAGCCCAAATGCGTGCAGATGCCGACGAGGACGAGCCAGTTGGCCTTGTCCTTCTTGACCCGGTTGGTGTCGTTTGCCGGCGTGCGCTCGGGTAGCGCTTCGTTGCGCGCCGCCGCATCGATCAGCTCGCGCATGTCGGTCCGGCGCGCCGCTTCGATTTCTGCGGGCGTGCGATGGCGGATGAACACGGGCTTGCCGCGCCACATGACAGTGATGGCTTGGCCTTCTTTGATTGGCGCCAGATCCACTTCGATCGAAGCGAGCGCCTGGGTCGTGGCGTCCGGATTCATCTGTTGAACGAGGGGCCACAGCGTCACCGCCGCGCCCACCGCCGCCCAGGAACCAGCGGCTACCGTGAGAAAATCACGCCGGGTCGGGTTTTCCGTCTCAGACGCCAAAACGGCCTCCATATTCAGATCGCAGGCGACGGGATCGAATGATCACGTCAGGCACGCCGATCGCTTTCCGGCCCAGCCCCGGCGGAGCCGAGATTTTTTCAACATCGCAAAGGGTGTTTCGCCGATGGCGAAGAGGACGTACCGATCGGCGACCCTTTTGCACTCTTCGTTCGCGCCGTACAAGCACGGCCCGGCGCTCGACAAAGAGGCAATTTGGCGCACGCGGGACGTGTTGCAGCGACCGACCACAGATCGCGCCGATGTCTGCGTGGACGTTTGTCGCCCAGGCATCCCTCGTAGAGTGCACGTGCGCAACGTCGTGCACCGCCTCAACCCGCACCTCGTCAATGAAGCTTATGGCCCGTCGCAATCCGCGCACGCACTCGCGCCCTATGGTCAAACGGCCCCTGCCGATTTCACCCCTGTGGAAAACCTTTCGATTCCATTGACACCCATTAAATCCCATGACATCCCATTAAAGCCCGTCCGCACCGGGCCAGGGTAGCGGGTGCGGCGCCGAGCAGGTTGCGGGGGCCGCCGCTCGTGCGACCACCCGCTCCCGGTCCGTGCGGTTTCGGACGCGGGGTAACGAAGGTGCGGACGGGCGCGTTGTGCGGCGTGCGGCCAAGGTCGGTCGCACCCCGGTAGGCAGTGAGTGGCGCGGTTTCGCGTCGGTGGCGTCGGCAGAGGCACTCGACTGGAGATGGACCGCTTTGTCTCGACGTTCACCAATCGGATCGACGCCAAAGGGCGCGTCTCGATCCCAGCCCCTTTCCGCGCCGTCCTCGAGCGCGATCGCTATGCGGCCGGTTCAGGCCTCGGCATCTACTGCTACCCCTCGCTCGATGCTCCGGCATTGGATGCGGGGGGCGAGCGCTTGGCCTCGAAAATCGACGGGCTTCTCGCAGGCTTGCCGGATTATTCGGATGAGCGGGACGAACTCTCTGTCGCGCTCTATGGTGACGTCCAAATTCTCGCCATCGACCAGGACGGACGTATCGTGCTTCCCGAAAAACTCCGCGCCCACGCCGGCATCGGCGCCGAAATCGCTTTTGTCGGCCTGGGTGACAAGTTTCAGATGTGGGAGCCCAAGGTCTTCGAGGACCGTCGCAGCCGCGCCCGCGAAAAAGTCGATGCCCTGCGCAAACTTCTCGGGCCGGGTCGTGCACTGACACGCGGGCCGCCAGACCCCGCCGAGGGAGGCGGGAACGGCCTATGAGTGCGCTTGCCGATGCGCCAGCCCACATTCCTGTCCTACTCGACGAGATGTTGCAGGCGCTGTGCCCGGCCGCCGGTGAAACTATTATCGACGGCACGTTTGGCGCGGGCGGCTACACCCGAGCGATCCTGCAAGCCGCCGATTGCCGCGTCCTGGCGCTCGACCGCGATCCCACCGCGATCGAAGCGGGCGGTAGCCTCGTCGCGCACTTTCCCGACCGACTGACGCTCGTCGAAAGCCCGTTCCGCGATATCGATGAGGTCGCGCGCCAGACCTTCGGCCGCGCCGACGGCGAGCCAAGCGGCATCGTCGATGGCATCGTGCTCGACATCGGCGTGTCGTCCATGCAGATCGATGATCCCGCGCGCGGCTTTTCCTTCATGGGCGATGGCCCACTCGACATGCGCATGGGAGGAGTTGGCCCCTCGGCCGCCGACGTCGTCAGGGACGCCACCGAAGCCTATCTAGCCGCCATCATCGGCGAACTGGGGGAGGAGCGGCACGCCCGGCGCGTGTCCCGCGCCATCTGCAAAGCCCGCCTGGACGCCCCGATTACCTCGACCCGCCAACTCGCCGACCTCGTGACCCGCGCCATCGGCCGCTTTCGCGAACCCGATAAGCATCCCGCCACCCGCACCTTCCAGGCCCTGCGCATTCATGTGAATGACGAACTGGGCGAACTCTGCGCGGCCCTTTGCGCCGCCGAACGCCTGCTCGCACCCGGCGGCCGCCTCGTCGTCGTCAGCTTCCACTCTCTCGAGGACCGGATCGTCAAACGCTTTCTCGCCCGTCGCGCCACCCGCCAAGCGCAGGGGTCGCGGCATCTACCACCCACGGAAAGCGCTGCCTCGGCAGAGAGTTTCCGAATTGTAAACCAACGCCCTGTTATTGCTTCTGATCGTGAAACGGCGGCCAATCCCAGGGCGCGTTCGGCCAAGTTGCGGTCCGCCGTACGGACGGAGGCCGCCCCCTGGCCGCCCGAAGACCCCGCCGATCTGGGCGTGCCGCGTTTCGAGGCACAGGACCGGCGCTAGTTGGAGGCTCGGCCACGATGCGCAGAAGCGGATTTTCGGCGATTGTCCTGGCGATCGGCGCTGCTTTCGCGCTCTATTCCGTCAAGCACGACACCCGCCTCGTTGAAATGCGCGTCCAAGCGCAAGAGCGCCGGCTCGACAAAATTCAATCCGACATCGCCGTGTTGCAGGCCGAGCGGGCCTGGCTCGCGCGGCCCGAACGCATCGATCGGCTGGCGCGCAGCATGGGACTCCGTCCGATCACAGAGTCTCAGTACAGCGGCATCGAAAATCCCAACGACGACCTCATCTCGGAGTTGCTGCGCGGTACGGACCCGGCTGTCCGGTGACCGACGCTCCACATACAGCCGCATGGGCGCCGCCCGAACTCCACAACGGCCGCCGTGTCGTCGTGCTGGTTGCGATCACGCTCGCGTTGGCCGTCATTAGCCTACAACTCCTGCATTTGGCGACGCTGCAGAAGATCGAGCCCCGTGTGGCGCTCACCGAGCCCATTACGCGCACGTTCTTACGTCCCGACATCGTCGACCGCAATGGCCGCCTGCTCGCAACCGATGTCGCCGCGCCGTCGCTCTTCGCCAATCCAGCGCTGGTCATCGATCTCGACGAAACCGTCGAACGCCTCGCCGTCGCGCTCCCCGGCCTCGATGAAGCCGACTTGCGCCGCACGCTGGTCGATCGCAACCGCCGTTTCGTATGGATCAAGCGCGGTCTGGCGCCCGTCGATGCCCAGCGCGTGCACGACGAGGGGTTGCCGGGCTTGGGCTTTCGCCACGAGCCCAAGCGGGTTTATCCCAACGGCCTTCTGGGTGGCCATGTGCTGGGCAGCGTCAATGTCGACAATCGCGGCCAGGCCGGCATCGAGCGCCATATCGACGAGTCGATCGGCATCGAAAGCGTCAGCGGCGCCTCACCGTCGCGCCAGGGTCCCGTGCGGCTATCGCTCGATTTGGGCGTGCAGCAGGCGGTCACCGACGAACTCGCGGCGACCATGGAGCGCCATCGGGCGAAAGCGGCGACCGGCCTCGTCATGGATGCCCTCACGGGTGAGATCGCGGCCGCCGTCTCTCTGCCCGGCGTCGACCCGAACCGACCGGCGACGGCGCTGGACGCGACACGCGTCGATCGCCTGCATGCAGGCGTGTTCGAACTGGGCTCGATCTTCAAAGCGATGACCATCGCCCAGGCCGTCGATGAGCGGATCGCCACGCTCGACACCACCATCGACGTCACCAAAGCGATCGAAATCGGCCGCTACAAGATCCGCGATCATCATCCCTCGCCGGGACCCCTGACGGTGCGCGATATCTTCCTGCACTCGTCGAACGTCGGCGCTGGACGCTTGGCGCTCTCCGCGGGTGCGGCGCGACAGAAATCATTCCTCGCCAAACTCGGCCTGACGGAAGCGATGCGCACGGAGGCCGGTCCGATCGCACCCCCGATGCTGCCCAAGCACTGGGGCGAGATCGAAACGGTCACCATCGGCTATGGCCACGGACTAGCCCTGGCGCCCATCCAGTTTGCGGCCGCAGCGGCGACGCTGATCAACGGCGGCACGCGCGTTGCGCCGACGTTTTTGCGCACAGTCGGAGACCCCAGCCCCGGTGAACGCTTGATCACGGCCGAGGCTAGCGCCGCGCAGCGTGAAATCTGGCGTCTCAACGTGGCTGCCCCACAAGGCACCGGCAAACGCGCCGAGGTTCCCGGCCTTCGCGTCGGCGGAAAAACGGGTACGGCCGAAATCCCGGGCGTCGGTGGATATCAGGCAAAAGCGGTGATTGCATCGTTCGTGGCCGCGCTGCCGATGGAAGCCCCGCGCTGGATCATCCTCGTCTCGGTGTTCGAGCCGCAAGGCACTGCCGAAACGAAAAACGCCATCACTGCGGCCCACAACGCCGCCCCGACCACGGCCCGCATCGTCGCGCGCATCGCCCCCATTCTGGGTGTGCTGCCCCGTCGATTGGAGGCGCGGGCAGAGGCGAGGCAGGCCGCAGGACAACACTGACCGCCGTGCCGTAGGTCGCTCTTCGACAACCTCCTTCAAATCTCATGCACCGCGCCGGGGCGCACGGCGACGAAGCGGTCGGGCGCGATGGCGTTGGCCGAAAGGGCAGTGGCGAGGTCGCTCGGCGGCAAATCGTGCGGCTCGGTCGTCAACTGAAACGTTCCCCAATGATGGCCCAAGGCCTGCACCGCCCCCACCAGCTTGAACGCCTCCACGGCTTCGGGCGGGTTCATATGTTGGCTGCCCATGAACCAGCGCGGCTCGTAGGCCCCGATGGGCAACAGCGCCAACCGGATATCTGCATGGCGCCGCGCCACCTGCCGAAACGTAGCGCCAGTGCCGAACCCACTATCGCCGACAGCATAGATTCGACCCGCCGGCGTCTCGATCACGAAGCTCGCCCACAGCGCATGACGGCGATCCCGCAGCCCGCGCGCGGACCAGTGGAGCGTTTCTTCCGTATGGATCGTGACGCCGTTGCCGACGTCGACCGCCTGTCCCCAATCGACGGCGCGCGTCTCGTAGCCCGGCGTTTGCGCCGTGACGATTGTGTCATTGCCGAGCGGCGTGATGAGCAAGGGACGGTTGCGCTGCCACAACCGGGTCAGCGTCGGCACATCGAGGTGGTCGTAATGATTGTGTGTCACGAGCACGATATCGATCGGCGGCAGATCGTCGAACGCGATCCCCGGCGCATTGGCGCGTTTGGGCCCGACGAACCCGAACGGGCTCGCCCGCTCCGACCAATGGGGATCGACGAGAATGTTCAATCCGGCGGCCTGGATGAGCCAGCTCGCGTGCCCGACGAACGTGACGCGGGCAGCCGCTCCCACTAGGCGTGGTGGCGGCTTGACGGCCGGCAGACCCGGCACGACGGCTGGCCAACTCGACCAATCCTCGCGCGCATAAAGGTGCATCAGGCGACCGAAGCTCTGCGGGTAGGCGTGGCCCGGATTGAAGAACTGCTCGCCATCGAAGTGGTCGCTGACGGGGCCTCGATAATAAGCATTGGCCTTACGCGGCAGGAACGCCGCGCCCACCGCCGCGATTGCGCCCGTGGCGACGATGGACTTTAAAACGCGGCGGCGCGTGGTCATGTGGGGCAGGCTCCCGGTTGCATCCGTTCGCCGCCAGATAAGACGGCGCAGCGTTGCTGGCAACCGGGCCGCCGCTGTAGAATGGGGCCCGCCGATGGGGTGCGGGCTTCGATTTGCGCTCGAGTTCCAGGTGCAACACGGCTTCACCCCCCGCTCTCGCCCTGCCTGCCTGCAACATATCGATTGCCCGCCGGGCCGGCACCGGATATAGACCGCCGGCATCTCGCTGCGGCGAGACCCCCGCGCGTGCGCCCTCTCTGGCCGGTCGGGAAACGAGGCGCTGTTCTCCGCATTTGCGGTCGGGACGGTTTTTTCTTTGGAGAATTCAGGTCATGGCCGAGGCCAACCTCATCAGCGCCAGTGCGCGCACGAAGGGCGGCAAGGGCTCTGCTCGCGCGGTCCGTCGCGACGGCAAGACGCCTGGCATCATTTACGGTGGCGACACCACCGATGCCGCAATGGTCGCGCTCGACACCAACGCGATCACGAAGCTCATCCACAAGGGCCGCTTCCTGGCCACGGTGTTCGAGATCGATGTCGATGGCGCGAAGACCAGAGCCATCCCGCGCGATGTTCAACTCGATCCCATTCTGGATACGCCCCTGCACGTCGATTTCCAGCGGATCGGCAGCGACAACCGCGTGCGCGTGCGCGTTCCGATGCGCTACGTCGACGAAGCGTTGTCGCCCGGTTTGAAGCGCGGTGGCGTGCTCAACATCGTGCGCCGTGAAGTCGAGGTCTGGGCGCCGTCGGACAAGATCCCCGAAGCCTTCGTGACCTCTCTCGAAGGCCTGGAGATCGGCCGCTCGATTCACATTTCGGCTGTGACCTTGCCGGAAGGCGTGGAGCCCGTCATTCGCGACCGCGACTTCACCGTTGCGACGATTGCCGGCGCGATCAGCCAGCGGGTCGACGACGACACGCCGGGTGCAGGCGCAGCGGCTGGCGAAGGCGGAGAGGCTGGCGCCGCAGCACCGGCTGCAGGCGGAGCGCCCAAGGCCGGGGCGGCAGCCCCCAAAGCGGGTGCAGCAGCTCCCAAGGCTGGCGGAGCGGCGGCCAAGCCCGACGCAAAGGGCGGCAAGAAGTAATCGCAACGACGCTGGCCTGGAAGGGCCGTGCTGCTGGCCGTGGGCGAGGCGCGCAAGCCTTGCCCGCACACCGTCTGCGAGTAGGGCGCGCCTGCGGTTGGCCCCGGTCGAGGCAACGGCGCGGGACCGCAGCGGCACTGGACGCACGCGCGGCACGTCGGAATGTGCCGGGCGAAGGAGCCACCGGCTATGAAGCTCATTGTCGGCCTCGGCAATCCCGGCGAGAAATACGCCCGCAACCGCCACAATGTCGGGTTCATGGCTGTCGAAATGATCGCCGAACGGCATGATTTCGGGCCTTGGAAACGCAAATTTCAGGGCTTCGCCGCCGACGGCAATCTGGGCGGCGAGAAAGTCATGCTGCTGAAGCCGCAAACTTACATGAACGAGAGCGGCCGCTCCGTCGGTGAAGCGGCCCGGTTCCTCAAGGCGCCGGTGGGCGACATCATCGTTCTCTACGACGAGATCGATCTGGCGGCCGGCAAGCTCAAAGCCAAGACGGGCGGCGGCAACGCCGGGCACAACGGTTTGCGGTCCATCTCGGCCCATCTCGAAAACGACTACGCGCGCGTGCGCATCGGGGTCGGACATCCCGGTCACAAGGACCTGGTCGCCTCCTACGTGCTCAACGATTTCGCGAAGGCCGATCGGGCCTGGCTCGACCCTATGCTCGACGCCATTGCTGGCGCTGCGGGGCGTCTGGGCAAAGGAGACCTCGAACGCTTTCTGACCGACGTCGCGCGCGCCCTCGACGAGGGTGACATGACGAGCGCGCCGGCCGTGGCCGCGCCCAAAGCAGCCCCGCGTCACCCCGCAGGCGACGGTCAATCGAAACGCCGATCGGCTTTGGCCGACAACTTGAGAAAATGGATGGCAGGAAAAAAAGGGAAGGAAACGGAATAGGGAGTTAGCCTTCTTTCCTCTTCCCTAATCCCCACTCCCCACTTCCTATTCCCTCACCAAGAGAGCGAAGCGAACGAGCATGGGTTTCAAATGTGGCATCGTCGGCCTGCCCAATGTCGGCAAGTCGACCCTCTTCAACGCGCTGACGCAGACGGCGGCAGCGGAGGCGGCCAACTATCCGTTCTGCACGATCGAGCCCAACGTCGGCGAAGTCGGCGTGCCGGACGAGCGCTTGGATAAACTCGCCGCCATCGGCAAATCCGCGCGTATCCTGCCGACGCGGCTGACGTTCGTCGATATCGCGGGCCTCGTGCGGGGCGCCTCGAAAGGGGAAGGGCTCGGCAACCAATTCCTCGGCCACATTCGCGAAGTGGACGCCGTGGCCTACGTCCTGCGCTGCTTCGAGGACGATGACGTCACGCACGTCGAAAACCGCATCGATCCTGTCTCCGACGCCGACACCGTCGAGACCGAACTGATGCTGTCGGACCTGGAAAGCCTCGAGAAGCGTCGTCTGCCGCTCGAGAAAAAAGCCAAGTCCGGCGAGAAAGAAGCCAAGGCCCTGGTCACGCTGATGGACAAGGTTCTCGTTCTGTTGCGCGAAGGCAAGCCCGCACGCCTGACCGAAGTCACACTCGAAGAAGAGCCAGCCTTTCGCGGCCTGCAACTGCTTACGGCCAAGCCCGTACTCTACGTTTGCAATGTCGAGGAATCGTCTGCCGCGACCGGCAACGCCTACTCGGCCAAAGTCTTCGAGCGCGCCAAGGCCGAAGGCGCTGGCTGCGTCGTCATCTCGGCGAAAATCGAAGCGGAAGTAGCGAGCCTCGATCCAACCGAGCGCGCAGCTTACCTCGAAGAACTGGGGCTGACCGAACCCGGCCTCAATCGCCTCATCCACGAAGGCTATCGACTGCTCGGCCTCGTCACCTATTTCACCGTGGGTCCGAAAGAGGCCCGCGCCTGGACTGTCACGCGCGGCACCAAAGCCCCGCAAGCCGCCGGCGTCATCCACACCGATTTCGAGAAAGGTTTCATCCGCTCCGAAACGATTGCCTACGACGATTACGTGCGCCTCAATGGCGAAGCCGGCGCGCGCGATGCGGGCAAGATGCGCCTCGAAGGCAAGGAATACGTCGTCGCGGACGGTGACGTGCTACACTTCCGGTTCGCGAATTGA
>JANOKV010000281.1:0-4794 GCA_031419415.1 Hyphomicrobiales bacterium
TTGCGCGACGAGCTGCCCTTTCGCAACTTCGAAGTCGATTATGCTCAATGGGCGCACGATCTCGAGCCGGGCGCGGGCGAAGACGACATCGACCGGGACCACTTGATCGACGTCCTGACGAGGTTTCTGTCGGGGCGTCGCCTCGCGGCGGATTGGGGATCGATCGCCAAATCGGGCAACGAGATGCTCGTCAACGCGCTGAGTGTAGCGAGCCCGTTCGTGCCGGCGGAAAAGCAGGCGTTGCTGGAAGCGGGTACACTGGCGCAGCGCGCCGCCACGTTGATCACGCTGGCGGAGATGGCGCTGGCGTCCGGCGACGATGGCTCAGATACGCCCCTGCAATGACGCTGAAAGAGTTCGAAAATGTCGACCGATGATCGCCCGCCTGCCAACGCTGGAATGGTCGCTCGAGTCGATCCGCGCGTGCTCGAGTTCCTGGTCTGCCCGATCACCAAGGCGTCCCTCGACTACGACGAGGTCAACCAGGAGTTGATCAGTCGGCAGGCGCGCCTCGCCTATCCGATCCGGCAAGGTGTGCCGCACATGGTGCCGTCCGAAGCGCGGCATCTGGACGATCCCACCCGGTAGGCCAACGGCCAATTTACGCAGCTTGCCAATCTACGCAGCTTGCATGAGTGGGCCGACTGGCGCCACGTCGCTGCGCACGGCCGGTCGCGCCGCGGCTGCAATGGGGAGCAATTGCGCTGTGGTCGCGGACATCTCCGGAACGCGGAGCAGCGTCCTCAACTCGTCCAGCGTCGCATGAACGCTGCGGGGGCTCTGAGCGAGAACCACGGTCTTCGCCGGATCGGAGTGGACGAGCACGACTTCATGCTCGAGGCCCGACAAGGTCGTGCGCACCCGCTGTCCGAGACCCCGGTAGGCAGCGAGCGGCTGCGACCAGTGGCGTGTGCGCAACCACGAGGTATCGGCAACGCGCACCGTGTCGGCATTGATGGTGATCGAGCGGCTGGCCCCGATACGCTTCGAGAGGCTGACCAGCGGAATTCCGAAAATTAGCGACCATCCGACAAACGCCAGCGCAATCTGGCCGGCGGCGAACGGGCGGTCGGAAATGATATCGAGGGTTTGAGGGTCGGCAGCCGCCTGCGCGCACAGCACGATCGGCACGATCCAGGCGATCAGCGTCGGCGACGCAAGGAGAAACTGAGAGATTGCCGCCCCACGCGACGGTTTCTGGACGAGCTGGAGGACGATCGCGTCATCTCCCTGCGCCTTCGCGGTCTGATGCATGGCGCCCTCCAACATCTCTCCAACTCCAAATGAACCCAGCATTTCGATAAAACTAGCGCATGCGAGTTAATGTTCCGTTTACCCCGCCAGACCGGCTTGATCGTGGCGGAGGTGCACAATTCAGTTGACACATAAAGATATCCTTATATGTGTTGGGCCGGCCCGAACGGAGGACGCGCGCGCGTGCTGGATCAGCGTATAGTGGTGACCCTTTTGAAGGCGGCGGCGGAACCTACGCGGCTGCGCCTGCTGGTTTTGCTGCGCTGCGGTGAGCTCAACGTCAAAGATTTGACGCGCATTCTGGGCCAGAGCCAACCCCGGATCAGTCGCCACTTGAAGCTGATGGCCGAAGCGGGCCTGATCGAGCGCTTGGCCGATGGAAGTTGGGCCTACTACCATCTGGTGCAGAGGGGCCCCCGCGCCGCTCTGCTCGCGGGCATCCTGGATGGGTTGGCTTCGGACGATCCGATCTTCGAGCGCGACCGCAAGCGCGCCGAGGCCGTCAAGCACGAGCGCGAGGCGGCAGCGCAGGACTTCTTCCGCCAGCATGCCGCCGAATGGGACCGCATCCGCTCCATGCATGTGAGTGAAGGCGAGGTCGAACGCGCGCTGGGCGAAGCGCTGGGGCTTGGACCCTTCCGGTTGCTGGTCGATCTGGGCACGGGTACGGGACGCTTACTCGAGCTGTTTGCGGGTCGCTACGAGCGGGGCATCGGCTTCGACATCAACCATTCCATGTTGGCTTACGCGCGCGGCAAGCTCGATGCAGCGGGGCTCGAGGCCAAGGCCAGCGTGCGCCACGGCGATATCTACGATGTCGCCTTGGCCGATGGCAGCGCCGATGCGGTGGTGATGCACCAGGTGCTTCACTTTCTGGCAGAGCCGGCGCTGGCGGTTCGCGAAGCTGTGCGCATTCTGGCGCCGGGGGGCCGTCTGGTCATCGTCGATTTTGCACCGCACAGCATGGAATTCTTACGCGAACGGTTCGCGCACGAGCGGTTGGGATTCGCCGTCGCCCACGTCTCTCAGTGGATGGGGGAGAATGGTCTCGTCGTCGAGCCGGCGCTCTCGCTAATGCCGGAAACGACGGAAAGCGAAGGCAAGCTCGGTGTAACGATCTGGATCGCGCGCCGCCCCCGAGACAGCGCCGAAGTGAACCCGTTGATCGAACAGCGTGACGAGGTGGAAGCATGAACGAATTGCTGCAACCCCGGGAGCGACGCAGCCGCATTGTCGGCCGTGGCGATATCGATGTGTCATTCGAGTTCTTTCCGCCCAAGACCGACAAGATGGAGGAGGCCTTGTGGGCTTCCGTGCGCCGGTTGGAGCCGCTGGTGCCCGGCTTTGTTTCGGTGACTTATGGGGCGGGAGGATCGACGCGCGAGCGCACGCACAACACGGTGGCGCGGCTAGCCTCGGAAACGAGCTTGAAGGCGGCGGCGCATCTGACGTGCGTCAACGCCACCCGCGCCGAGGTCGACGACGTGGTGCGCGCCTATCAGGCGGCCGGCATTCGCCACATTGTGGCCTTGCGCGGAGACCCGCCGGCCGGCGTCGGCTCGCGCTATGAACCCCATCCGGGCGGTTATGCGCAGGCGGCCGACCTCGTTGCCGGTGTGAAACGCATCGGCGGCTTCGAGGTGTCGGTGGGCGGCTACCCCGAAATGCATCCCGAGAGCCCGAATTTCGACGCCGATATCGATCACCTCAAAGCCAAGGTCGATGCGGGCGCCGATCGCATCATCACGCAGTTTTTCTTCGACAACGCGCACTATCTGCGTTTTCTCGAGCGGGTGCGCGCGCGGGGCATTTGGTGCCCGGTGCTGCCGGGCATCGTTCCCATCCACAACTTCAAGCAGGTTTCGGGCTTCGCCGGTAAAACCGGAACGAGCATCCCGGCATGGCTCGCCCGCCGCTTCGAGGGGTTGGACGACGACCCGCAAACCACGCACCTCGTCGCCGCCGCCGTCGCTGCCGAGCAGGTGCTCGATCTGGTCGATGAGGGTGTGCGCCAATTCCACTTCTACACCCTCAACCGCGCCGATCTCGTCTACGCGATCTGCCATCTCCTGGGGCTGCGGTCCCAGACGACACGTGTGGAGGCCGCCGCGTGAGCGTCAGGCATAAGAAGTCGAACGTCGAGAACCGTGGTGCGGCCGCCAAGGCCGTGGATCGCGCCAAGCTGCTGCATCAAGCGGCGGCGGAGCGCATTCTGATCATCGATGGGGCGATGGGCACGATGATCCAGCGCCACAAGCTGGACGAGGAGGGCTATCGCGGCGCGCGCTTCCGGGACTGGCCGCGCGACGTGAAAGGCAACAACGATCTGCTGTCGCTGACGCAGCCCGAAATCATCCGCGAAATCTATGAGCAGTATCTGGCGGCCGGCGCCGATATCATCGAAACGAATACGTTCAATGCCCAGGTGATCTCCATGGCCGACTACGGCATGGAAGAGCTGAGCTACGAGATCAACGTGCAAGGCGCGCGGCTGGCCCGCCAAGCCGCCGACCTCTACGAAGCCAAGACGCCCGGCAAACCCCGCTTCGTCGCTGGCGCCATCGGGCCGACCAATCGTACCGCGTCCATTTCGCCCGACGTCAACAATCCAGGCTTTCGCAACACGAGCTTCGACGAGTTGCGGGCCGCCTATACAGAGCAGACGCTGGCGCTGATCGAGGGCGGCAGCGACATCATCCTGATCGAGACGATCTTCGACACGCTGAACGCGAAGGCTGCCGGCGTCGCCGTGCTCGAAGCCTTCGATATTGCAGGCGTGACGCTGCCACTCATGATTTCAGGCACGATCACCGATCGGTCGGGCCGCACGTTGTCGGGTCAAACACCCACCGCGTTCTGGTATTCGATGCGCCATCTGCGGCCGTTCTCGATCGGCCTCAACTGCGCGCTGGGCGCAGATCTGATGCGCCCCCATGTCGCCGAAATCTCCGGCATCGCCGACACGCTCGTCTCCGCCTACCCCAACGCGGGCCTGCCAAACCCCATGGGCGAGTACGACGAGACCCCGCACGACATGGCCTGCCAGATCGAGCCGTGGGCCAAGGATGGTCTCGTCAACATCGTCGGCGGCTGCTGCGGCTCGACACCGGAACACATCGCCCACATCGCCGACCACGTGTCGAAGTACGCACCCCGCAAGGTCCCCCAGATCGCACCGAAAATGCGCCTGTCGGGGTTAGAGCCGTTCGTGGCGGGGTGAATGAAACCATGTCGGGTGGTACAAAGCCCCGAGAATGTTTCACGCGGCTGGAGGAGCGACATGGATAAGACGATCGAACTCGACGACGATTTGATCAAGGCGGCGCAAGAAGCGACCGGCGAGACCGACGAGCGGGCCGCTGTAGAAGGTGTGCTGCGCAACGCCCTTCCCAAAAGCACAGCGCCGTACAAAAGCATGTTCGACCTGATCGGGAAAATCGATATCCGTGAAGATTACGACTACAAGGCGATGAGAGCCGGTGATGTCACATCTGATTGATACATCGCTTTGGATCGAGATGTACAAAGATCGGACTGGCA
>JANOKV010000282.1:0-2925 GCA_031419415.1 Hyphomicrobiales bacterium
CCACACGCTGCGGGACGGCTTGGCGCTTTACGACAGCTATCACTGCTCGCGCTACAATACGAACACCGGCGTGCTGACGCCGAAGATGTTCAATGATGTTTTTGCCACAATCCGCCGCGGCTTACGAACCGCACGAGTGGGGAGCTGACTCACCGGGTCAGAACGGCGACCAGCGCTTTCACGTTGCCACCGTTCTCGGCGATGTAGTTCTCAAACAGCGTCTTCAGGAATGGCGTCATCCAGAACGCATAGACCATGGCGTCGCGGACGCGGTAGGTTGAACCGTACTTCGCCAGGAGCCAGCGGACCTCGTAAACGGTCCCGTCGCGAAGGTGAATTCGACTATCCACCATGATGCCGGACCCACCCTGGACGCTGGACAGGATCTCGTACTTGGCGACCGGGTATTTGGGCGCTTGTTGAGCGGTGTAGCGCCCGATGAAGCGAACCATGCCTGACGTGTAACCGGGTCGGTCCGCTGGCGCGAGCTGGCCCCGATAGCTGCCGAGCGCATAGTTGGCGAGATATCCAACATCACTGTACCGCTGAACCACGCTTGTCAGGAGTTCGGGGGACTTCGAACGCGAGGCTATGAGGAGTTCGTTGGCGACCCGCTGCATGAACTGGACGGCTGGATCAGCCGCCGCGACACGCGTCGAGTTGAGAAATGCCATTACAGCGACCAAGCAGGCGACAAGACCTGTTAAACGTCGGGGCGATGAAGCCAGGGCGTGCATCGGCTGCTCCGTATCAGTGTCACGAGATGTCCAGAAAACCGAGCCCGCCGGTCTTCCACCTTCGCTAGTTTGCGGGCTGACAGACCACAGCTTGGCGTCGCCGTCAAAGATCCCCTGTCGAATAAAGCGACGACCGATGGCATGACTATGGCAACTGCGTCACGAAGCGGTTCATGACGCAGCCTCCCGTGGATAAACCGAGATCAAACACCGCCCTGTCCGCCGAGTCCAAGCAGTGCGATATTGCCGCCCGTCACCGTACTATCGGTGGAGCGAACACGTTCGACCGCATAGCGGATCAACGTGTTAGGGCCGCCGACTTTAGGGCCGGTGCCCGACAGACCTTCACCCCCGAACGGCTGCACGCCGACCACAGCGCCAATCTGGTTGCGGTTGACGTAGAGGTTTCCGACCCGTGCATGCTCCGCCACGTAATCAGCCACCGCCGCAATTCGGCTGTGCAAACCGAGCGTGAGGCCAAACCCACGCGAATTGATGGCGGCGACCACTCGATCGAGGCGACCGCCGGGGTAGCGGACGACGTGCAGGATCGGACCGAAAACCTCGCGGTCCAGCAGATCGATCGACCCCAGCTCGTAGACCGCAGGTGAAACGTAGGTGCCGACGCGGCATGCTTCGGGCACCCTTCTGTCAATAATGAGGTGGCCGTGACGTTGCATGCGAATCTTGTGCGATTCCAGCGCATCCTGCGCTGCCTGATCGATAACCGGGCCGATATCGGTGACGAAATCCAGTGGATCGCCAATTTCGAGTTCCTCGACAGCGCCTCTCAGCATGTCGATCGTGTGATCGGCGATCTCCTGCTGGAGAAAGAGCACGCGGGCCGCAGAACAGCGCTGTCCCGCCGAATCGAAGGCCGACCGTACGGCGTCGCGAACCACTTGCTCGGGCAGAGCGCTCGAATCGGCAATCATCGCGTTGATACCGCCAGTCTCGGCAATGAAAGGAATAATAGCCCCGCGCCGCTCGGCCAGCGCCATCTGTATCGACCATGCCGTGGTGTTCGAACCCGTGAACGCGATCCCTCCCACACGCGGGTCTTTGGCAAGAGCCGCCCCAACCGAGCCTGCACCGGGCAACAGATGCAGAGCCGGCCCTGGCACCCCGGCCTCATGCAACAGCTCCACAACCACAAAACCCGAGATCGGGGTCTGTCCAGCTGGCTTTGCAATCACGGCGTTGCCAGCGGCCAGAGCGGCGGCGATCTGACCAGTGAAGATGGCGACTGGAAAATTCCAAGGCGAAATGCACGCAAAGACACCGCGTCCGTGCAGCTCGAGCGTATTGCGCTCTCCTGTCGGTCCAGGCAGCAGAACAGGCCCGCCGAACAACCGCCGCGCCTCTGCCGCGTAGTATCGCAGGAAATCGACGGCTTCTCGCACGTCGCCCTGGGCCGCTTCCAAAGTCTTGCCGGCCTCGCGAACGAGCACGGCCATCAGCTTGGCCCGATTGCGCTCGAAGAGATCAGCGGCCTTGTCGAGAATCGCGCCACGGGCCGGCCCACCCAACCGATCCCACCCCCGAGCCACCTCGGTCGCAGACACGAGCGCGCGCTCGATATCCTCGGGGCTGGAATTGACCACTGTGCCGATACGCTGCCGATTGTCGTGCGGACAGGTGACGAGCTGTGCGGTTGGCCCCGCCGTGCGCGCAACGCCATCGATGATCGGTCCAACGGCGAAAGACGGCGCCAATTCGGCAGCGATCTGGGTGAGAAGTGGTGCGCGCACTGCCGCTTCTGTCAAAGCCAAACCCAAACTGTTGCGCCGGCCGGGAGCAAAAATGTCACCAGGCTTTGGGATCCTACGGGCTGTGTCAGCCGCGCCGGATTGCCATCTTTGCTCTGCTCCACTCACCGGATCACGAATAATTTCCTCGATCGGCAACGCATCGTCGGCGAGCCGATTGACGAAGCTCGTGTTGGCCCCGTTTTCGAGCAACCGTCGCACCAAATATGCAAGCAAATCCTCATGCCCACCGACGGGCGCGTAAATCCGGCATGCCGCGCCGAGGCGGCCGTCGCGCAAGACGTCGTCATAGATCGTCTCGCCCATACCGTGCAGGCGTTGCAGCTCGTAGGGCGCGCTGCCGCCCGCCACGATGGCGGTGGCGATGCTATGCGCGTTGTGGGTGGCGATCTGCGGATAGAAGGCCTGTTGATCGGCGA
>JANOKV010000283.1:0-8655 GCA_031419415.1 Hyphomicrobiales bacterium
GCCCCGCACACGTGACGGGTGCAGCGTAGACGCAATGAACGACATCCAAGAGATGACTTGCGCCTCCTGCTCGAGATCGCCATCGGGCCAAAGCCCAGCTTCGGGATATTTGCGTGCCAAATAATAGAGGATGGCCGCCACTTCGGTCAGCACGCAGTCCCCAAAGACGAGGGCAGGCACCTTGCCTTCCGGGTTGATCGCGAGGAATTCCGCAAGTCGGTGTTCTTTTCTATTGAAGGAGATCGCTTTCGCGACGAACGGCGCGCCGATCTCTTGCAATGCAATATGCGGCGCCATGGAACTGGAGCCCGGCGCGAAATAGTATGTCAACATCCACGCCACCTCATCGATCGTTTTCAATCACTCCCACACGGGATTTTTGGGCGCTCCAACGAAGGTCGTGCTGATCGGTTAGTCACCGACCGTGCGACACCCTGCGCGCTCCGCGTGTTTCGGTCATTGATCGACGTCATTATATTGAAAGCCGCCCCCGCTCACCACATCGATTGGGTAGGATTGCGATCAGGTTGCACTCTCGTGCAACTCTGCCACTGTGTCGGCATTCGAGATCGCACGCCAAGGAGCGCCCCATGCCTACGATTGGCTACTACATGACCCTGAATAGCCCCTGGACGTACCTGGGCAGCGCACGCTTTGCCCAGATCGCTAAGCGGCATGGGTGCACCGTCGATATCAAACCGTCCAAGTTCGGCGAGATCTTTTCAAAGACGGGGGGGCTCCCCCTGCCGAAGCGGTCCCCGGAGCGGCGCGCCTATCGGATGATGGAACTGAAACGGTGGCGCGAAAACACCGGCTTGCCAATCACTCTCGAGCCCAAGTATTTCCCCGCCGACGAAGCGCAAGGAACGCGTCTCGTCATCGCAGCGAAATTGGCTGGCAAGGACGCCTGCGCGTTGGCGGCTGAGATCGGCCGCGCGTTGTGGGAGCGCGATGAAAACATTGCAGAAGCGAGCGTGTTGGCGGCGGCCGCCGAACGTGCCGGCATGAATGCGGACGCGATCCGCAAGGCAGGCCCGAGTGACGCCGAGCTGGATGCGTTGCACGAGTCTTACACGGCAGAAGCCCTATCGCGGGGTGTTTTCGGTGCACCGAGTTACGTGCTGGAATCTGGTGAATTCTTCTGGGGCCAGGATCGGCTGGAATTTCTCGATCGAGCGCTCGGGAAAAAGTAGGCGCGTGACGTGGTTTTGCCGTCGGGACTTACCACTTCAACTCGTAGGGCGTGATCCAGATTGCCGCCGGTTTGGTCGTCGTACCAGTCTTGGGACGCGCGAGCACTTCTGTGAGAACGCTCGAAATCAGCGGCTCATCGGTCTTGCGCAACACAGCGTCGGTGCGTTCGAAGGCGAGCTTGCCGTTCGCCCAGACCCGAACGACGCCGTCGGTAAGGCCCGGATTGTTCATGACGACTTCCTGTTCGATGGACGTCCACTTCCCGCGCACGAGGTTGGCGGCGTGACCAACACTGCCGATGGCGCGACCGCCGGCATGCTCGAAGGTGTGCACGCTGAGATCGAGGCGGCCAGTGTCATTCCAGGTGATGCGCGTCGAGACGGGCTCGGGCTTTTTGGGATCTTCAACCTTGCGTGAGCTGACCAATCCAGGAAGCCGTCCGCCGGCGCCGAAATCGAAGTCCTCCGGCACGAAAACAGAATACGCGAGGCACGCGCCTGTCGCATTCAACACCGCTTGGGGTGTCCAAACGAAGCCTATTCCAGGCTTGCGATCGTCTTCGTTGGCCGACTGATGGGCCACGACCGTTTTGAATTCCATAGCGAACGGGGCAGGCCCGGCTTTGAGGCCCACGACCCGCGTGTTGGCCAAAAGGTTCCAGTCGCTCCCACCCATCAAAGCTTGGAGGTCGCTGCCCTGCATGGCTTGGCCATTGCGATCGAGCCCGATCCGCACGGCGCGGGGGTAGCGTTCGCTGCACGCGGCGATGTCGGTCTTGATGAAGGACGATTTCAAGGCCCAGATCACGCTGGCGGAGACGACCAGCAGGACGCCTCCGTTGAGCAGAAGGGTCTTTCTGCTGGGTAGTTTCGCGCTACGCGGTGCCATCGAAAACGTCTCCTGGTGCACGCCAACCGTCATCACCGCAGTCGGCCGCCGGGCTGCATTGTCCCGGGCCTTCTGACCCCAACAGATTTGCAGGAAAGGGTGAATAATCCGTCCTGCTTCGTTCCCGAACGGCGTGCGCGCGACTTGCCAACCCGGCAGCGGCACGGCAAACGTCACCCATGGTGACCCCCGCCCCTCGCCCGATCCTGATTGCTGGCCCCACCGCATCGGGTAAATCGACCCTGGCTCTGGCCATTGCCGAGCGTGTTGGTGGCGTCATCATCAATGCCGATAGCATGCAGGTTTACCGTGAGTTGCATGTCCTCACGGCGAGGCCCAGCGCAGCGGACGAGCAGCGGGTCCCGCACCGCCTCTATGGGCATATTTCGGTGCTGGAAGCCTACTCGGTCGCGCGCTGGTTGGCCGATGTCGAAGGCGTACTCGCCGAGGTGCGGGGGAAGGGCCGGCGACCGATCATTGTGGGCGGCACCGGGCTCTACTTCAAAGCGCTGACCGAAGGCTTATCGCCCCTCCCCCCCATTCCTGACGCGATCCGGCTTTACTGGCGCTCCGTCGCCCGGCAGCAGGCTGCGGGCGGACTGCATGACGAGTTGCATAAACGCGATAGGGTGATGGCGGACCGGCTTGCGCCCCAAGACATTCAGCGCATCATACGGGCGTTGGAGGTCATCGACACCACCGGACGGTCCCTCGCCGAGTGGCAGGCCTGTCCCGGCACACCCCTCATCCCTCCCGACGGCGCGATCAAACTCCGCGTCGACCGACCCCGGCTCGATCTGCAAACACGCGCCGACCAACGCTTCGACGCCATGATGGCAGAAGGGGCGATCGAAGAAGTGCGGGACGTCATGGCGCTGTCTCTCTCGCCAGAGATGCCGGCTCTCCATGCCTTGGGCTTCAAGCCCATTGCTGAAATGTTGGCGAGCCGTCTGTCTTTGGAGGCCGCCGCTAACCTCAGCCGGGTTGCAACACGGCAGTACATCAAACGCCAGCAGACTTGGTTGAATAGATATATGATTGCGTGGATATCGGACAATTCGATGAATAATTGCGTTTTGAGCCACGATTTAATGAAGAATATTGATTGAAGCGCCTTGTTTACCCTATAGGCTGATCCTCATCCCACACGCAGGTCAGTTTTTGATCTGCGATCTTGTTCGAGGAGGCTGCAATGGCCCGCACCATGACCGGCGCCGAAATGGTGACCACCGCTCTCGCCGATCAGGGCGTAGATTTCATCTTCGGTTATCCGGGCGGCGCCGTGCTGCCAATCTATGACGAGATCTTCCAGCAGGAGAAGGTCAAGCACATCCTCGTGCGCCAGGAGGGTGGCGCAGTGCACGCGGCAGAAGGGTATGCCCGCTCCACAGGCAAAGTCGGCGTGGTGCTCGTCACCTCGGGCCCAGGCGCGACGAACGCCGTGACGGGGTTGACCGATGCCCTGATGGACTCGATCCCCATCGTCGTACTGACAGGCCAAGTGCCCACCCACCTGATCGGCAACGACGCATTCCAAGAGTGCGATACGGTCGGCATCACCCGCCCCTGCACGAAACACAACTGGCTCGTCAAAGACGTCAACGACCTCGCGCGCGTTCTGCATGAGGCGTTCCACATCGCGCGCAGCGGCAGGCCAGGACCCGTCGTCGTCGACATCCCCAAGGACGTGCAGTTCGCCACCGGCACCTATGTCGCCCCGGCAGGCGCGGCCATGGCGCATAAAAGCTACCGCCCCAAGCTGAAAGGTGATCAACCAGCCATCGCCAAGGCGATCGAGATCATGGCCACCGCCAAAAAGCCGGTATTCTATACGGGCGGCGGGGTCATCAATTCTGGCCCCAAGGCCAGCCAGCTTCTGCGCGAACTGGTGAAACTGACCGGTTTTCCGATCACCTCCACGCTCATGGGTCTGGGCGCTTATCCCGCGTCCGACAAGCAATGGCTGGGCATGCTGGGGATGCACGGCACTTACGAAGCCAACATGGCCATGCACGACTGCGACGTGATGATCAACGTCGGCGCGCGCTTCGATGACCGCATCACGGGCCGTATCGATGCGTTCTCGCCCAATTCCACGAAGATCCACATCGACATCGACCCGTCCTCGATCAACAAAAACGTCCAGGTGCAACTGCCGATCATCGGCGATTGCGCTTACGTCCTCGAAGACATGCTGCGCGAGTGGAAGAACCGCTCAACGGGTGGCGATAAACCGGCAATCAAAGGTTGGTGGAAAGAAATCGAAGGCTGGCGCGCCAAACGCTGCCTCAAGTACAAGCCGATGCCGGACGTGATCATGCCGCAGTATGCCCTCGAGCGGCTTTATGCGCTGACCAAGGATCACGACTCCTACATCTCCACCGAAGTCGGCCAGCACCAGATGTGGGCCGCCCAGTTCTACAAATTCGAAGAGCCCAACCGCTGGCTGACGTCGGGCGGGCTCGGAACGATGGGTTATGGATTGCCGGCAGCAATCGGGGCGCAGATCGCGCATCCCAAATCGCTGTGCATCGACATTGCGGGCGACGCGTCGATCCTGATGAACATCCAGGAGATGTCGACGGCGGTTCAATACAAGTTGCCGGTAAAAGTGTTTATCCTCAACAACCAGTACATGGGCATGGTGCGCCAGTGGCAGCAGTTGCTGCACGGAAATCGCTACTCGGAGAGCTACACCGCTTCCCTTCCCGATTTCGTCAAACTTGCCGAGGCTTATGGCGGCGTCGGCATGCGTTGCGAACACCCAGCTGACCTCGATGACGCCATCCGCGAGATGCTGGCCGTCAAAGACAAGCCCGTGATATTCGATTGCCGGGTCGCCTCCCTCACCAATTGCTTTCCCATGATCCCGTCGGGCAAAGCGCACAACGAGATGCTCATGGGCGAAGACGTATCGGACGACGAGGTGGGCCGCGCCATCGGCAAAGAGGGCAAGGCGCTGGTGTGAGGTCGCGAGCGATGCCAATCGTCATGCGAATTGGCCCATTTCGCTTTTTCTTTTATAGCAATGAACGAAATGAGCCACCCCACATCCATGTTCAACATGACAGAGCACTGGCGAAATTTCGGCTTTCCCCGATTGGTCTCGCGAGAGCCAAATACTTCTCTGCACGTGAATTGAATGAGATTAGGCGACTGATCGAAGGCAACGTCGCGATAATTCAGGAAGCGTGGAATGAGCACCTCGATCGTTGAGCACATCCCCTTGGCCGTGGGCGTGACAATCGCGCCCGACGAGCTGATCGTCACTCTGGCCGACGGACGACGTATTTCGGTGCCGCTCGCCTGGTTTCCGAAACTTGTTAGCGCGAAAACAGAAGAGCTTAAAAATTATGAATTATTGGGCGATGGCGAAGGTATACACTGGCCGGACCTCGACGAAGATGTGAGCGTCGAAAGCCTACTGAGATGACCCCCCACGCCTTTGCCCAGGATTGGATCGCGGCGTGGAACGCGCACGACCTCGAACGCATTCTGGCGCATTATGCGCCGGAGATCGTTTTCCTGTCGCCGGTTGCCGAAAAGCGCGTGGGAAACGGGCGCGTGGTTGGCATCCCAGCGTTGCGCGCTTATTGGGGTGCAGGACTTGCAGCCCAGCCCGACTTGAGGTTCGATCTGCTGGGCGTCCTGGTTGGCCACGACTGTCTGACGATCCACTATCGAAATCACAGAGGCCAGTCCGCCGCCGAGACTTTCGAAGTCAGCGGTGAGGGAAAAGTGGTGCGGTCGTATGCGTGCTATTCGTGATGCGAGCAATCCACCGAAGAATACGATCGATGCGTGGAACAGGTGGCGGCATGCATCGACGGCTCGATGACAGAGCCATGAAATCAGGCGGAAGAGCTCCAGGGATCGATAAGCACAATACCGAGCCCAGCGAAGTCGTCGATATCGCGTGTGGCCAGCACCATGCCGAGCGTCAGCGAAATGCCGGCAATCTGGCTGTCTGGTATGGAAACCGTTCGTCCTCCCTTCTGCTGGAGAGCACGAGCATGCCCGGCTGCAATCGCGGAGGCGCGATCAAATGGAATAATGCGCTCGGAGAATTGGGCGCCGACGACATCGTCGTAGGCCGCTTGCAAGGCGCGCCGTCGGCGGCCATGCGGTTTTGCTTCGATGCCAAAGCGGATTTCAAAAATAGTTGGTGTGGCGATGAACATTTGCTCGACAGTTTGCGTACCAATCCAATCGGCGACAGCCGACTCGAGGTGCAGGCGCATGAGCGCGGAAACGACATTGCTGTCGAGCAGGATCATTGGTCGATGTCGAGGATGCGCTGGTCGCGTCGCAACTCCGCGATGCTCCCGTTCAAGGCATCGATATCCTCGTTGGTCACGCCAATCCAGCGCATGCGCTCCGCGAGGTCCGTCGCCCACTTCTTGCTGGTTCGCGGGTCAGCAGGTGTCGGCTCGGGCACCTGTCCCAGAATATCGCGGACCTCTGCCTCGAGGCTGCGGCCATGCCGATTCGCTCGCCGTTTCAGCCGCTCTTTGACGTCGTCTGGCAGATTGCGCACCACGAGCTGGGCCATTTTCACCTCCAACGATATCAATGATATCATATTCGGGATAACTGGACAACCGGTACACACCCTCTAACGAGAAACCCCATGCACCTCTTCATCGCCAACAAGCTTTACTCCTCCTGGTCGCTGCGGCCGTGGATGTTGATGTCAGCGCTAGGCATCGCGTTCGAGGAGACGGTGATCCCGATGTACTTCCCCGATTCCAAGGCGCGCATGCTCGATGTCTCGCCGACGGGTAAGATGCCCTGCCTCACCAACGGCGACGTCAAGGTCTGGGAAAGCCTCGCGATCTGCGAATATCTGCACGAGCAGTATCCCGACAAAGGCGTCTGGCCCAACGATCCAATTGCCCGCGCCCACGCCCGCGCTGTGTCGAGCGAGATGCACGCGGGCTTCCAAGCTCTACGCAACGCTTGCCCGATGAACCTGGGGAAGCGTTTTGCGCCGCGCGACGACCTGGGCTCCGATGTCGCCGACAACGTGCGCCGGCTCGAAGGCCTTTGGTCGGATGCCCGCGTCCGCTTCGGGGAGAAAACCTCACCCGCTGGCCCCTTCCTTTACGGCGCGTTTTCGGCGGCGGACGCCATGTTTGCTCCGGTCGTCACCCGGCTCGACACCTATCAGATCCGCGTGTCGCCGGCGGCGCGCCGCTACATGGACCATGTCCTGGCCCACCCGGCCTTCGTCGCGTGGCGCAACCAAGCCTTGGCCGAGGCCTGGACCGTCGCCCACTATGAAGCCGGCTGGACGCCTGTCGAAACCTACCGTCAGACCATTTGAAAGAACGACCCAATGTCCCAAAAACCCACCGGCTCGGCCTATTTCATCGAAGAAAACAACGATCCGCTCGTCGCCCATACGCTCTCGATCCTGGTCGATAACGAACCCGGCGTGCTGTCGCGCATCGCGGGGCTCTTTTCGGGTCGGGGCTACAATATCGAAAGCCTCACTGTGTCAGAGACCGAGCACGAAAAACACCTCTCCCGCTTCACCATCGTGACGACGGGTACGCGGATGGTGCTCGAGCAGATCAAGCACCAATTGGAGCGCATGGTGCCGGTCCATTCGGTCGTCGATCTGACGGTCGCGGGCGATCCTCTGGAGCGCGAACTCGCCCTCGTCAAAGTCGCAGGAAAGGGTGAAAAACGGATCGAAGCCCTGCGTCTGGCCGAGATATTCCGCGCCAATGTCATCGATGCCTCGACGGAGCATTTCGTCTTCGAGATCACCGGGCGGACCTCGAAGATCGAACAGTTCATCGTCATTATGAAAGACTTGGGGCTCGTAGAGATCTCGCGCACCGGCATCGCCGCGATAGGGCGTGGCCCGCAGGGTCTCGGCTCCCTGGTTTAGGTCGGCGTTTGCGTTGCCACCCCGGAAGCTCGAGCTAGATCGACGCATTCACGGGTAATCATCTCCCCGTGATCAACGCAGTGCTGGATTTGAGGCGAAGAAGGTTCGTGTTATTAATCGAACAGCGTCCACTCATCCTAGCGAGAACCCCGATGCTTACCACGCGCCGCTACATGATCAGCCTGTTTGCAGCCGCTCTGCTGGTAGGCGGCGCTCATCCCAGCATCGTTGCGGCTCAGGAAGCCCAACCCGAAATCTGGCAGGGGCGTCGCGCCGATTACGCCGCCAATGTTCTGGCCGTGGGCGGTTTCGACACCGTCGCCTACCACACGCGACAAAGCGCGGTGCCCGGCAATTCCCAGTTTCGGGTGAGTTGGAAGGGAGCCGAATGGCACTTCGCATCGCAGGAAAACCGCGATCTGTTCGTGCGTG
The DNA here is from genome assembly GCA_031419415.1 of Hyphomicrobiales bacterium. Lineage (GTDB taxonomy): Bacteria > Pseudomonadota > Alphaproteobacteria > Rhizobiales > Hyphomicrobiaceae. The sequence continues at coordinate 8,414 of JANOKV010000283.1, forward strand.
AACCGGATCGCTATGCGCCCCAGTACGGCGGCTGGTGCGCTTTCGCCCTGGCCATCGGGACGCGCGCCTCGTCCGATCCCCGCCTGTTCGATGTCGTGAATGGTCGGCTCTACCTCAACCAGAGCCTGGGGACCCAATCGTCTTGGCGTCAAGATCAGGCCAGCATGATCCAACGCGGCGACCAGAATTGGCCCCGCTTGCTGGCTGCGCGCTAGCGCCAACCGGTTCTCGGCGATCCGGGG
>JANOKV010000284.1:0-5867 GCA_031419415.1 Hyphomicrobiales bacterium
AACACGGCGTGGGCGATGTTGGCGCCCTTTCCGGCGGCTTCTCCGACCCGGGCTTTGGCTACGGCGATGGCCAAGAAATCGGGAGCGTCCCCTGACGCCTCGATGGCTTGGTCCACGGCCGCGGTCGCGGCGGCGGCTTCGGAGGCAAGGACCGCGAGTTGGTGCTGGATGGCCTGGAATTTGCCGATCTGGCGGCCGAATTGAACGCGGTCGTTGGCCCACAGCATGCAGTGCTCCAGCGTGCGATCGAGCGCACCTGCCATTTGGACGGCCCGCAGCAGCGCGCCCGCCAAGAAGAGATCGGCGTCAGCCCCAGCGTGGTCGGCAACGGCCAGGAGTTTCTGCCCGGCATGGGGGGGCGCCACAGTGAACGTTTCGCGCTGTTCGCCGGCGATGTTACGCGAGAGCGTGACGGAGGTGGCTCCGATATCGAGAAGGGCGAGTTGGCCCTGCCGGCCGGCGCCGATACCCGCGATGAGCACAGGGCCATCGCCACTGCGCGCCACGGTGACGCTGACGCCGTCCTGACGGCTGGCGAGCCCCGACAGGCGGATGGGTGTGCCGGGGGGCGCCAAGCATAGACCGATGGCGCCGTCGGGCGCCTCGAGGCCAGCGCGGCGGGCGAGCCAGCGCCCGACGATGGCTTCGCCGAGGGGAACCGGGATGGCGTGATAGGCCGACCGACGGACCAACGCCATGGCGTCTGCGAACGACACGTCGGTGTCGCCGCCTGCGCCGGCAACCGCCAAAAGGCCAACTCCATCGAGCGCCGACCAGAGGGCCCCCCCGAGCGCGCCACTGGTTGCCGCTCCTGCCCCGGACGCTCCAATTTCGGTCTCGCCAGCTTCGCGCGCTTTAGGCGTCAGGGTTTCCTCGACGATGCGGTCGAGTGTTCGCAGCATTTCTTCGCGCATATCGCTCATCGTAGGCCGAGCCCCCGTGCAATCATGCCACGCAGAATTTCGCGGGTGCCGCCGCGCAGGGAGTAGGAGACAGATTGCATCTGAGACAGACCTTGTAGCGTGGCGTAATCGGCCTCCGGCGCACCGTGGGACGCAGGGAGGGAAGGGCAAACCGGGAGGACGCGGCGGACGACTTCAGGTGTTTCCTGCTCGAAACCGGTGCCCAAATCCTTGACGACGGCGGCCTCCGTCACGGGCGAATGACCGGCCTGGAGAAGCCCGGCAATCGAACTCGACATACGCCGCAGGGTCGACAGGTGCGCGACCAGGCGACCCAGTTCCACGGCCGTGTGGCGATCGGGGTCGGGACCGGCTTCGTTGAAGGCCTCGACGAGAAGCGGGAACGACGACATGAAGCGGTCGGGGCCAGAACGCTCGAAGGCCAGTTCGCCGACGACCATTTCCCAGCCACGGCCCTCGCCGCCGATCGTCATGTCCTCGGGCACGAAGGCGTCGTCGAAGGTGACTTCGTTGAAGTCATGGCCGCCGTAGACGTTGTAAATCGGCCTGACCTCGATGCCGGGCGTTTTCATATCGATGATTAACTGGGTGAGGCCATGATGGCGCTGCTCGGGCGTGCCCGATGTGCGCACGAGGGCAATCACGTAGTGGGCGCGGTGGGCGAAACTCGTCCACACTTTGCGGCCTGTGACGCGCCAGCCGCCATCGACTTTGTGGGCGCGCGAGCGGACGCTGGCGAGGTCGGACCCAGTGTCGGGTTCGCTCATGCCGATGGCGAAGTAGCATTGGCCGGCGGCGATACGCGGCAGAATTTCGCGTTTCGCCCGCGCGCTGCCGTGGCGCAAGATTTGCGGCCCCGATTGGCGCTCGGCCACCCAATGGCACATGACGGGGGCGCCCGCCGCCAACAGTTCCTCGACGACGACGTAGCGCTCGAGCGAGGAGCGTTCCTGGCCGCCGAACTCTTTGGGCCAGGTCATGCCGAGCAGGCCTCGGGCGCCACATTTGGCGCTGAACGCTTCATCGGCTTCGACCATGGCGCCGACAGCTGGTTTGAAGCCGCCATTCGCGCGTTCCTCGGCGCAGAAGGCGCGGACCTCGGCCCTGAGGCGCGCGGCCTCCGGCGGCATGGTCACGGGCTCGAAGTTGAAATGGCTCATCGGAGCAGTGGGTCCCTTCAAGTTGCATTCCCGTCGGAGTATGACGGCGCAGTCGTAGGCGGCAAGCAGATTTCGTGGCGTTGAGCAGCGACTGGTTGAATTGTGCCCGCTGTACTGCGTACGCTAGGCGAATGGACGAAAAGGGAGCCGAGTGCGGCATGACATGGTCGATTATTGCCCGTGACGAGAAGACTGGACGGATTGGGATCGCGGTCGCGACGCGAGCCTTCGCCGTGGGCGCGCGGGTACCCCACATCCGCACGGGCGTGGGCGCACTCTGCACGCAAGCTCTGACCAATCCCTATTGGGGTCCGCGCGGATTGGCGCTGCTCAGTGCGGGCGCGTCGGCCGAGGAGTGCATGCGCCTGCTGCGTGGCGGCGATGAAGGGCGCGACCATCGGCAACTGCATGTCATGGATCGGGAGGGGCGGTTCGCGGCAGCGACCGGCGCACAATGCATCGATTGGTGCGGACATCTCGTGCGCGAGACGTTTTCGGTCGCGGGCAACATGCTGGCGGGCGGCGACGTGATCGAGAAAACTGCCGAGACCTTCGCGGCGACGGGCGACCTGCCGTTCGCTCGTCGTCTCATCGGTGCGCTCGTGGCGGGCGAAAAGGCGGGTGGCGACAAGCGCGGCAAGCAATCGGCGGCCCTCCTGGTGCATGACGCGGAGGAGCACGCCGCTCTCGATCTGCGAGTCGACGATCACACCGATCCCCTAGCAGAGCTCGCTCGTCTCGAGGGGGTAGCGCGCGAACGATTCGTCCACATGCGCCGCTATGGCGCGACCAAGGATGATCCGGTCGGCATTCTAGATCGCGACCTGCTCGACGCGGTCGTGCGCAATTCGGTCGAAGAGGGCTACGAATGAGGTCCGCGACGGTGCGGTCGTGGGTGCGAGGGAGACCATGAGCCACATTCTCGCGATCGACCAGGGAACGACGTCCAGCCGGGCGCTAGTGTTCGATCGAGGCCTCGATGTCGTCGGCGTCGGCCAGCAGGAGTTGACGCAGCATTATCCCCACCCTGGGTGGGTGGAGCACGACGCCGAAGAGATATGGCGCACGACGCTCGAGACAGCGCGGACGGCCATTGCTGCCTCTGGCATCGCAGCTGGGGCCATTGCCGGTATCGGGATCACCAATCAACGCGAAACGTGCCTGTTGTGGGACCGGCGAACGGGCGCGCCGCTCCATCGAGCCATCGTGTGGCAGGACAGGCGGACTGCGGACGCGTGTGCGCGCCTGAAAGCCGACGGCGTCGAGCCGATGGTGACGGCAAAGACCGGACTGCTGCTCGATCCCTATTTTTCGGCCACCAAGATCGCGTGGTTACTCGATACCGTGCCCGGCGCCCGCGCGGCGGCGGAAGCCGGACATCTGGCGTTCGGCACGATCGATACGTTTCTGCTGTGGCGGTTGACTGGGGGGCGTGTGCACGCCACCGACGCCACCAACGCCTCGCGCACGATGCTCTACGATATCCGAGCCGGATGCTGGGACGATGATCTACTCCGCCTATTCGGGGTGCCACGCACATTGTTGCCGGAGGTGCGCGACTGTGCGGCCGATTACGGGAGCAGCGAGCCGGCGCTCTTGGGCAGGGCCATCCCGATCCGTGGCATCGCGGGCGATCAACAGGCCGCAACCATCGGGCAGGCATGCTTTGCGCCGGGCATGATGAAAGCAACCTATGGCACGGGTTGTTTCGTGCTGCTGAACACGGGTTCGGAAGCAGTCACGTCGCGCAACCGGCTTCTGACGACGGTGGCCTACCAGCTCGACGGAGTGCGGACGTATGCGCTCGAGGGCTCGATCTTCGTAGCCGGTGCGGCGGTGCAATGGTTGCGCGATGGGCTGGGCGTCATCGGGACGGCGGCGGAGAGTACGTCTCTGGCGTCGGCAGCGGGGTTGGCTGCGCCCGAGGACGAGGTGGTGCTGGTGCCGGCTTTCGCCGGCCTGGGCGCGCCCTATTGGAATGCCCGTGCGCGCGGCGCGGTGTTCGGGCTGACCAGGGGAACAGGGCGAACCGAATTGGCGCGCGCCGCACTTCAGGCGGTGGCGTTCCAGACGCGGGACTTGCTGGAAGCCATGCGGCGGGATTGGTCGGGCGGTGCAGCAGGCGGTGCGCAAACCGTTCTGCGCATCGACGGCGGCATGTCGACGAGTGATTGGACGATGCAATTCCTGGCCGATATCGTCGGCGCGCCGGTCGATCGGCCCGCCAATCGGGAAACGACGGCGCTGGGGGCGGGGTGGTTGGCCGGGATGCAAGCGGGCGTAATGTCGGGGCAAACGGAGTTCGCCACCCGGTGGCGTCGCGAGCAGCGCTTCGAACCGGTGATGGGGGAAGAGGAGCGCGCGCGTCGATGCGAGCGGTGGGCGGCGGCGGTGGGGGCGACGTTGGCGTTTGCGGGTGGGCGGAAGTAACGCGTTTCGTGATTGGAAAAAGTTGCTCTGCCGTAAGATGGTCTGGTCCGAAGCACGTGACCCAACATGTCAAGTTGTGCCGTGGATCTTGGGTTGCTGCCGCATGAGCGGCCTAACATTTGGTGGGGGAGGCTACGGCTACTGAGTCCGGGCGCAATAGCCCTTTGGCTGCTGATAGGTCGCTGTTTGACAAAAGCATTGGCGTATATCAGGCGCCGGGGCTCTCGAACTTGACAAAATACTGCGCCCCATTCTCGCGTTGCAAGACGACACGGTAGGCAGATTCGATCTCAGAACAGCATAAATTTCACCGCAACACACAAAGTGGGGTGATGAGGGACGAGTGAATCAGTAGTGCAAGCCCAGTCAGTGTCGCTTGCCAAACGGCTTGACCGCCTTGGACGTTGAGGCCAAACGGGTCGGCTGGGTCCGTGATAACTTTCGGGAAGGCGATCTATGATAATCCTGCGCAGCTTGCCTGTTGGTGTCAAAATACCATGACAAATCACCCCTGTTCATGAAGGGTGTGATTTGCAGAGCATCTACATCATTGTAGTGGTTCAAGGATTCCCTGAAGTGTGAATGCAAACCAGAAAAATGTTTGAGCTTTAGCTCTCTGGAAAGATCAGACTGACTCAAATCTTTGAGGGCGATTGTGTAAGCCTTTGCAATTATAGGTGTTGTATCGTGCTCCGGATCCAAGCTCACAAGAGGAATTTTGTAGAGCTGAGCAATTCCTTGAGTAAATGCTACGGGTACGATGTTGTAGGCGGCATTCACATTGAATTCGCCATTTGTCCAATCATGAATTTCATCCTTGAACTCCTGATATACTGACACTGGCAAAACAAAGTAGACAGCTACAAGCTGCTCTGCGCCATTGTGAGTTAGCTTAATGAATGAGTTCCACATAGCAGATTAGTATATCGCGCGGGTAAATTATTTGTTGCCAGCAAGGTCGAGGTCGCGACGGCGCAATACGCAGCCCTATTGCGTTCTACGGCTTGAACTCAACCAATTCGAACTTTGGCGCGTCGCACCCTACCGTGAACACAACTCCAAGATCACCCCGTTCGCCTCGGCTGGCGCGACTTTGACGGCATCGGCGCTCGCCACGCACGCTTTTGATCCGATGGTGAGGGCGGCCAGCGAGATATCGCCGACGCTCAGTGCCAGCGTGACGCCGCCTTCTTCGGGGAGGCCGTCGAGGGGAACACCGGGATGGCGTTTGGCCAGCGTGGCGCGATCGAGGAAGACGAAATCGCCGCGTGTGGATCCGGTTTGGACGCGATAGGCGCCATCCGGCTGCCGCTCCACGGGGCGATCGATCAGCCGTCCCATGTGGGCGGCGGCT
>JANOKV010000285.1:0-8016 GCA_031419415.1 Hyphomicrobiales bacterium
ACGGGCGATCGCCGCCTTGAAGCCTTGCCCATCGGCCATCAGCGTCGTGACATCGCGAAACATGATGCCGGGCTTGGGATAGTCCGGAATGGTCCGGATGAGACTTTTCAGGTCCATGGCAGGCTATTTTTCCATGAGCGAGGGAGCGAGCGTGGTCAGGCGGTTCGCAAGACATATCAAAACGCCGCTCCAGTGGGTAGCGATCCGCCGGAACCAAACACTCTCGAAATTTCTGGAACCACCGCTCTGTCACTTCGGACAAGCGACAAAAGGCGGTGCACCAATGTCGCAGGGGCGTGGGGACTGAGTGCTGGCGTTATCCCTTGCCGCGACCGGCTGGGGCGCCGACGGGCGTGGGCGTTGCGGTGTTTCCCGGCGCCAACTCCTTGTCGAGATCGAAGGTTCGGCAGCCTTTTTCGGTCAACTGGCGATTGAAGGTCTCGAGCCGGACGCGGTCACGCCGCAAATCCTCCGCCACGCTGAGACCGTAGTCCGTGCCGCCTTTGATCGGCTTCCAGGCGGACTGCGCCGTGCTGGCCAGCATACTGGGATCGCGGCGGTCGCTGGCTTGCCTCATCTGGAGGATTTTCACCGTCATCGAGCCGGTGAGGTGCTTGCAGTCGAGTTTCTGCTCCTGATCCGTCAAATTGTAGGCGCCGCTCTCATCGAAGCCACCGCCGGTCTGCTGGGCCGCGACCAGCCTGTCGCGGGTTTTCGACGGCGGCGAATAACCAGGCAACGCGGCGGCGCAACCCGAAACCACGAGGCAAAGGCCGAGCATTGTCGGACGAAGGGCGTGCATCGCGAAAATCCAATCTGAGGCTCGTTGCGTTCTGGGGCCGGAAAATGGCGCAGGTACGGCCGGCGGCAAAGCAAATATCTGTCATCGCCAACAGTTCCACCCCATGCGGTTCTCGGCTATGACTGGCCGCCAGCCTCCCACCGCGACCGCGAGGATACCATGCCCCAGAACATCACGACCGGTTACAAAGCGCTGCTCGAGACCGCAAAAAAGAGCATCGAGGAGATCGAAGCGGTCGACGCTGCCAAACTCGCCGGGCGCGACGATGTCGTTCTCGTCGACCTGCGCGATCCGCGCGAGCTGGAGCGGGAGGGCAAGGTGACTGGCGCCTTCCACTGCCCCCGCGGCATGCTCGAGTTCTGGATCGACCCGGAGAGCCCCTACCACAAGCCGATTTTCGCCGAAGACAAGAAGTTCGTGTTCTTCTGCGCGGGCGGTCTGCGCTCCGCATTGGCGGCCAAAACGGCGCAGGACATGGGACTCAAACCCGTCGCCCACGTGCTCGGAGGATTCGCCGCCATTCGCGATGCTGGCGGCCCGGTGACGCCGGGGCAACCCAAGCCCCCCAAGGGCTGAGCCCAGCGAACTCCCTTTATTCATCATGCCTCGCGAGAGGCATCGTCCCTGCACGACCCGGAGACCGGCCATGGCCATCGACACGAATATCCGCATCAACGGCCCCCGGCTCTGGTCGAGCTTGATGGAGATGGCTGAAATCGGCGCCACCCCCAAGGGCGGCGTCAAGCGTCTGACGCTGACCGATCTCGATCGGCAGAGCCGCGATCTCTTCGCCGAATGGTGTCGCGCAGCCGGCTGCTCCGTCACCATCGATCGGATGGGCTCGATGTTTGCGCGTCGCAAGGGCGTCGACGACAGCCTTCCCCCGGTCATGGTCGGCAGCCACCTCGACACGCAGCCCACGGGCGGCAAATTCGACGGCGCGCTCGGCGTCATGGCGGCGCTCGAAGTCGTGCGCAGCCTCAACGATCTCGATATCCGCACCCGCCACCCAATCGAGATCTGCATGTGGACCAACGAAGAGGGCTCCCGCTATGCCCCCGCCATGGTGGGTTCGGGCGTATTCGCGGGCGTCGTCCCGCTCGATGTCGCGCTCGCGATGAGGGACGTGGACGGCAAAGTCTTCGGCGAAGAATTGACCCGCATCGGCTACGCGGGCTCCGCACCCGTCGGAGGGCGACCGGTGCACGCGCTCTTCGAATTGCACATCGAGCAGGGCCCCATCCTCGAGGAGGCTGGCATCGATATCGGGATCGTCACGGCCGCCAACGGCCAGAAGTGGTACGAGATCACGCTCGACGGCGTCGAAAGCCACGCCGGACCCACACCGATGAACCGTCGAAAGGATGCGTTGCTGGGCGCGGCGCGCATCGTCGAACTGGTGAACCAAATCGGGCATGCATTCGATCCCGGCGCGTGCGCCACATGCGGCATGATCCAGTCCTATCCCAACTCACGCAATGTCATCCCCGGCCGCGTGTTTCTGACCGTCGATTTCCGCCACCCTGAAGCTGCCCGGCTCGTTGCCATGGACAAGGCCTTGCGCGAGGGAATTGAAGAGATCGTCACGCGCACCGGCCTCACCTTCGAGATGAAGATGGTCGCAGACTTCCCGCCGCTGCCCTTCGATGCCTCGTGTGTCGAGGCGGTGCGGAGTGCGGCCTCGCGGCTGGGCTACTCGGCCCGCGAGATCACCTCGGGCGCTGGCCACGATGCCGTTTATATGGCCCGTGTCTGCCCGGTGGCGATGGTGTTCACGCCGTGCATCGACGGCATTTCGCACAACGAAGCCGAAAACATGACACCCGACTGGGCGACGGCGGGATGCAACGTCCTGGTGCATGCGGTACTCGACAAAGCCGGCGTGGTCGGGGGCGTCTGACGAGACGTCGAAGACAACTCGATCACAACATCTGAAAGCACGCCATGTCCAGCCAACTCACATCCGAGACGATTGCAGCCCAGGCCGGCGGTCATGATGACGAGCTGACCGGAGCCATCGTGCCGCCGATCCATCTGGCGACCACTTATATTCGCGACACCGACAACGAATATCGGCGCGGCTACGCTTATGGCCGTCCCGATAATCCCACGGTGCGCCAGACCGAGGACGTGCTCTGTCGGCTCGAGGAAGGGGCGGCGTGCCTCATCTATGCCTCAGGCATGTCTGCGGCGACAACGGCCTTTCTGGCCCTCGAACGGCCGGCCCATTTGGTTGCGCCCAACGTCATGTATTGGGGCCTGAAGAAGTGGCTCGCCGAGGATGCGCCGAGCTTCGGCATCGAGACCACGTTCGTCGATGCGACGAGCCTCGACGCCATCAACGCGGCGATCATCCCCGGCAAGACGCGCATGATCTGGATCGAGACGCCGGCCAATCCGCTGTGGGGGATCAGCGACATCGCTGGCGCGGCCCGAATCGCCCACGCTGCCGGTGCGGTGCTTGCGGTCGACAGCACGGTGGCGACGCCCGTCCTGTCGCTGCCGCTGACGCTCGGCGCCGATCTCGTCATGCATTCCGCGACCAAATACTTGAACGGCCATTCCGATGTCGTTGCCGGCGCGCTCGTTTTCGCACGCATGGACGCCATGCACGATCGTGCAGCGCGCGTGCGTTCGATGCTCGGGGCCATTCTCGGGCCGTTCGAGGCCGCACTCCTGCTGCGCGGCATACGCACGCTGCACGTGCGGGTCCGGCATCAGTGTGCGACGGCGCTTGCCGTAGCCCAGCATCTGGCGGACATGCCCCGCATCGCCGAAGTGCTCTATCCAGGTTTGCCGTCGCATCCCGCGCACGCCATCGCAACCAGTCAAATGCGCGGCGGCTACGGCGGCATGTTGTCGATCCGAATCAAGGCCGGCGAAGCCGCCGCCATTCGCGCGGCAGCCAACGTCAAGGTCTGGAAGCGGGCAACGTCCCTCGGGGGCGTCGAAAGCCTGATCGAGCACCGTGCCTCTGTCGAAGGGGCAGGCTCGCCGTGTCCACCGGATCTGCTGCGACTATCCGTCGGGCTCGAGGATGCGGGAGACTTGATCACCGATCTGGAAATGGCCCTGGCATCGAACACATGAACGTGTAAGGCGCTGGAAGCTTCTGGCGTGTAGCAGTCGACGCAATTGACGAGGGGCCGCGCGACGGGCGCGCCAATCAGGGATCAGTCTCCATGCGATTCATTTTTCCTGCGATCGTGGTCTCTCTATTGGTTGGATCACCCGTATTCGCACAAGACGTCACTGTCGGCGCAATCAAGGTGGCGCAACCGTGGGTTCCTGCACCGCCCAACGCCGCCACTTCGGCTGGCGGCTATGTCACGATCACCAACACCGGCACAGAGCCCGACACCCTCACCGGTGGCACAGCGACGATCGCTGGACGTGTGGAGGTCCACGAAATGTCGATGGACGGCGGTGTCATGCGCATGCGGGAACTCAATCCCGGCCTCGTGATCAAGCCGAATGAAACCGTCACGCTCAGCCCAGGCGGATTGCACCTGATGCTGATCGATCTGAAAGAGCGTCCGACGGTCGGCGTGCCGATCAAGGGAACGCTCGTCTTCGCAAAAGCCGGCACCGCGGCAATCGAATTCAAGGTCGAGCCGTTTGGAACGCGCGTTCCAGGCGACAGCGCGCGCCCTGCCAAGGGCAGCGGCAGCGGTGAAGATACCGCCAAGGGCAGTGGAAGTGGAAGTGGAAGTGGCAGCGGTGCCGACTCCGCTAAAGGCAGTGGAAGTGGCAGCGGCTCCGAGGCTGCTAAAGGAAGCGGCAGCGGCAGTGGCGACGGCCAAGCCAAAGGTAGCGGAAGCGGAAGCGGCAAGTGAACAATGACGAAAAACTCGCCCCCTCGATTCGCCTTATGAGACGCATCAGAATCGCGCTCTGGGCTGCTGTTGCCGTCGCACTGCTCATGCTGGGGATGCTGTCGACGGGGATCAACCCGTTGCGAGACCTGTCTCTCGACAAGTTACCGTTTGCCGCCACGTTCGGCGGTCCATTCCAGCTCACAGACAAGAATGGCGCACGCTTTCAGAGCAGCACGTTGGACGGCAAGCCTTATGCAGTCTTTTTTGGCTTCACCAATTGTCCCGACATTTGCCCCACGACGCTGCTCGATGCATCGAACCACCTGCGTGACCTCGGCGCTCAGGCCGACCGCCTCAACATCGTTTTCATCTCTGTCGATCCCGAGCGCGACACCCCCGAGCATCTGCGCGCCTACCTCGCCAGCTTCGATCCCCGAATTATCGGGCTGACCGGCACGGCAAAGGAAATCGCGGACGTGGCGCGCGCGTTTCGCATCGTCTACGAGAAGGTACCGACGTCCGGCGGTTATACGATCAACCATTCCGCGTCGATGCTGTTGATCGATTCCAAGGGTCAGTTCAGCGGAACCGTATCCTTCCAGGAGCCACAGCCGACGCAACTCGAAAAACTCAAGCGGCATAGTCAGAAGTGAAGCGCAGCGCAGGGGGAGGTGGTCCGTAGTCAGTAGTCGCCGGTAGATCGCGTCGAGCCCGCCATCTCACCACTCACCTCTGCCCTACCCCGTCTCACATTCCCGAATAATTCGGGCCCCCGCCACCTTCCGGCACGGTCCAGGTGATATTCTGGCTCGGGTCCTTTATATCGCACGTCTTACAGTGGACGCAGTTCTGCGCGTTGATTTGAAAGCGCGACGACCCATCCGCCTCCTTCACGACCTCGTAGACACCCGCCGGGCAGTAGCGCTGCGCCGGCTCGGCGAATTCGGGCAGATTGATCGCGATCGGGACTTTCGGGTCTTTCAACGTCAAGTGTGCGGGCTGATCTTCCTCGTGGTTGGTCGCGGAGAAGGCGAGATCCGTGAGCCGATCGAAGGTCAGCACGCCATCGGGCTTGGGGTAATCGATCGGCGCGAAATCCTTGGCGCGCCCGGTCACAAAATCCGGCTTGCGATGTTTCAGGGTGACGCCGAAGCCAATACCCTTGATGACCGTGTTCGCCCACATGTCGATCGCCGACAGGACCGTGCCGATCCGCGTGCCGAAGCGGGTCAGGAGCGGCTTGGCGTTCCGCACCGGCTTCAAGTCGCGGGCGATGGGTCCGGTGCGCACCGCATCTTCGTAGTCGTCGAGGCGGTCGTGGGAGCGACCCGCCACCAGCGCTGCAAAGAGCGACTCCGCCGCATGAACGCCCGACAAAATCGCATTATGGCTGCCCTTGATGCGCGGCACGTTGACGAACCCCGCCGAGCACCCGACCAACATCCCGCCCCGGAAGACGAGTTCCGGGATCGACTGCCAGCCGCCCTCCGTGATGGCGCGGGCGCCGTACGCAATGCGCTTGCCGCCTTCGAAGGTTTCCCGAATTGCGGGATGCGTCTTGAACCGTTGAAATTCTTCGAAGGGAGCAAGGTAAGGATTTTCGTAGTTCAAGTGCACCACGAACCCGACCGACACCAGATTGGCGCCGTAATGGTAGAGGAACGATCCGCCCCCGGTACGATCGTCGAGGGGCCATCCGAGTGTATGTTGGACGAGCCCTGGCTTGTGCTGATCAGGCCGGACTTCCCAGAGTTCCTTGAGGCCGATGCCGTACTTTTGCGGCTCCGAATTGCGGTCGAGCCTGAACTTGCCGATCAGCATCTTGGCGAGCGAACCCCGCGCGCCTTCCGCGATCACCGTATAGCGCCCCCGCAGTTCGACGCCGCGCGTGAACCGATCCGTCGGCGCCCCATCCTTGCCGACACCCATATCTCCGGTCGCCACACCGACGACGGCGCTGTTGTCGTCGTAAAGCACTTCGGCCGCAGCAAACCCCGGATAGATCTCGACGCCCAATTCCGTCGCCTGCTCGCCGAGCCAGCGCACGAGATCACCCAGACTGCCGATATAGTTGCCGTGATTGTTCATCAGCGGCGGCATGGCGATGTTGGGCAGCGGCAGTTCGCCAGCCGGCCCCAGATAAATGAACTTATCCTCGCGCACCTGAGTTTCGAGTGGCGCCCCTTTGGCCTTCCAATCGGGGATCAGCGTCTCGAGCCCGACAGGATCGATGACCGCGCCCGACAGGATATGGGCGCCGACTTCGGAGCCCTTTTCGAGAACGACGACGGAAAGGTCGTGGCCCTTCTCGGCTGAGAGTTGTTTCAGGCGAATGGCGGTGGCCAGCCCCGCCGGTCCGGCGCCGACAACGACAACATCGAATTCCATCGCCTCGCGCGGCGGTAAGTCCGCCTCTGTGTCAGCCATCGCGTCGCCCTCCCGGCCCCAACGTCCAAGGTTCGATAGGTCCACCTCCCAAGGGCGTCAAGGGTGAAGCACGGCCTGGGGTCCGGAATACCGTGTCGGGAATGGCGCTGGCGTTCCGTGGTCGCGAAGCTATGCTTCGGGCATGTCCGAGGTGACCCGACCCGACGAACTTTTGGCCCTTCTCGCCTGGTGGCGAGAAGCCGGTGTCGACGTGGCGTTGGACGATACGCCCGTCGACTGGTCCGATCGCGGCGACCTTGGGCCCGGCAACGGCTTCGTCTGGCCCGCTCGTAGCGAAGCCATCCAGACCAGCGCCGATCGATCGACGGCCGCACCCAAGCCACCCGAACCGATGACGAGGGGCCAGCCCGCCCCAGAGACCCGCGCGCCTTCTCCACCGCCCCCGCGATCGACAGCGCCACCTGCTGCGCCGGAGGCCCCGACAAGGCCCCCCCTGACGCCGCGCGCCCCTGTCGCGATGCCCACGGCTGCGCCCAATCGGGCCGCCCGCGATGCCTCTGGTCGCGCGCAGAGCCTTGCCGAACTCGAGGCCGCGCTGCGAAGCTTCGAGGGCTGCGCCCTGAAGGCGACCGCGAAGAACTTGTGCTTTTACCGCGGCAATCCAAACGGGCGTTTGATGATCATCGGCGAAGCGCCCGGCCGCGAAGAGGATTTGGAGGGCCGACCTTTCGTTGGTCCGGCTGGCCAATTTCTCGATCGCATGTTGGCCGCCATCGGCGTGACGGAAGCCGACGTGCACATCACGAACGTCGTCTATTGGCGTCCACCCGGCAATCGCACGCCCACGCTCGAAGAAGTCGAGGCGTGCCGACCCTTCTTATCGCGACAGATCGAGCTGGTGGCGCCCCACCTGATCTTGACGCTCGGCGGACCGGCTGCGAAGGCCATGCTGGGCTCGACCGAAGGTATTCTGCGAATGCGTGGCAAGTGGGGCCAGATCACAGCCGG
>JANOKV010000286.1:0-3828 GCA_031419415.1 Hyphomicrobiales bacterium
TTCGACATCGCCGAATATCTCTCCTCCCCGCCGTCCGACGAGGCCATGGATCCCCGCCATTTCCTCGCCGAGTGGGGCGTCGACCCTGCAAGCCCCGAGGCGGGCGGACTGGCCAACCCGGCTGAGCCCCACCTCGAGCGCGACATCGTCATGGTCCAGCGTCGCGAGGGTCGCATGGGCCGAGGCTTGGGTGTCTCGACCGGTTGGATCCTCCGCCTGCAACTGGCCAAGCGCAAAGTCGCCCAGGTCACGGGCGCCATCTATCGGCGCATCGACGATGCGGGCCTGCACATCACGGTCGCCGGCCAGGATCGGGTGCTCGCGGCCGACACCATCGTCATCTGCGCCGGCCAGGAGCCCGAACGTACCCTTTATGACGCGCTCGTCGCCTCAGGGACGCCGGTCCACCTGATCGGGGGCGCTGCGGACGCCCGGGAACTCGACGCGATGCGGGCCATCGACGACGGTTTGCGGCTCGCGCACGCGTTTTAACCGTGCGATCCGATTGTGCCCAGGCTCGGCCAAGGCTATTGCATCGCCCATGAGCGAGACCCCCCTCCCCTCCCGGAGCCCGCGCCCGCGCCCGGCCGCCGCGATCGACAGCCTCCGGCTGCTCGAGACGCGCGGCTTTGCCGACTACCGCCTGCTCGACAGCGGCAATGCCCGCAAACTCGAACGCTTCGGCCGCGTCGTCGTCGACCGTCCCGAGCCGCAAGCGCTGTGGCAGCCCCGCCTGCCGCCCGATCGTTGGCAGGCAGCCGATGCCGTCTTTTCCTCCGACGGGGACGACGAGGGCGGGCGCTGGCGCTCCAACCGCACAATCCCCGAGAGCTGGCCCGTGCGCGTCGAGGGCGTCACCGTCCACTGCCGCCTCAGCGCCTTCCGCCATCTGGGGCTCTTCCCCGAACAACTTCCGCACTGGCAGTGGATGATCGCGCGCATCGAACGCTTGACCCGCACGGGCGTCGATCGCCCGCGTGTGCTCAACCTCTTCGGCTATACGGGCGCGGCCTCCATTCTCGCAGCCAAAGCCGGGGCCGAGGTCGTGCATATCGATGCCTCGAAGAAAGCCATCACCTGGGCCCGCGAGAATCAAGCCGCCTCGGGGTTGAGCGCCGCGCCGATCCGCTGGCTGCTCGACGACGTGCGCAAATTCGTCGCGCGCGAACAACGCCGGAACCGCACCTATCACCTCATCCTGCTCGACCCCCCGCCACGCGGCCATGGACCCACGGGCGAGCTGTGGGAGATGTTCGACCACCTGGCCCCACTCGTGCGCGATTGCGTGAGCCTGCTCGACCGGGATCGCGCCGGCATCGTGCTGACGGCCTACGCCATCCGCCTGTCGGCGATCTCGATCGGCAACGTGCTGGGCGAAGCCCTCGCGGGTCAGTCCGGATCGCTCGAATGTGGTGAACTCGCCATTCGCGAAGAGTCCGGCGCGCGCGCCGTTCCGACATCCATCTATAGCCGTTGGTGTACCGATGACCTCGCGTGACGATGATCGCTTCCCGCGCGAGACTGGCGGCGCGGGCGGCCTGCGCCAGATCACCAGCTTGCAGAACGACAGCGTTAAACTGATCCGCTCGCTCGAGATGCGCAAAGCGCGCCGCGACACTGGGTTCTTCGTCGCCGAGGGCCTATCCGTACTGGTGACGGCGCGCGAGCACGGCTGGTCGCCGACGATGCTCGTCGCCGGCCCCGGCAGCCACGACAACACGATCGCCCGCTCCCTCGTCACCTGGGCGCTGGCGGCGGGCGCGGAATGCCTGGACGTGTCGGCCGCCGTGCTCGAAAAGCTCGCCGCCAAGGACAACCCCCAAGTCGTGATGGGCGTGTTTCGACAACGTTTCGCCGACGCGCCCGACCCAGCGAAGGTCTCGCGCCCCGCCGTCTGGCTCGCCCTCGAGGGCGTGCGCGATCCGGGCAATCTGGGCACCATCGTCCGCACGGTGCACGCTGTCGGCGCGGCCGGCATCGTGCTCGTTGGGCAGACCTGCGACCCCTATTCGAAGGAGTCTGTGCGCGCCAGCATGGGCTCCATCTTCGCCGTGCCGATCGCGCGCCTCGAGGCCGAGGCCTTCGCCGCCCTCGCGCGGCCCTGGCGTGGCGATGTCGTCGGCGCGCACCTCGATGGCGCAACGGATTTTCGCGCCGGTGGGTGGCGCGAGCCAACCCTCGTTCTCATGGGCAGTGAAGGCGCAGGGCTCACCCCCGCAACCTCGGCGCTGTGCACGCGCCTCGTCCGCATCCCCATGGCCGGCAGCCTCGACAGCCTCAACCTCGCGGTCGCCACCGCTCTCATGCTGTACGAAGTGCGCCGCGATCAGCTCACGATCTGATTGACCCCATCGCCTTTCCCGACATCCGTCGCGACGCCCGCTCCACTCCCTGCAGACTGCTGCCCGCTGCCGACCCTGCCCTCTCATCCCACGTACTTCCAATACGTGTCCTTCTTCACCACCCAGCCGTCGCGGAATTCCCACAGATCGCAGCCCAGATACGCGAACGGTTTTCCGCCCACGGGCGTGCCGCGCACGACCCACTCCGACACGGCTTTGGATTGATCGCATATCCAGTGCCGCATCTCCTCCCAACGCATATCGGGAATTTGCGCGTAGCGTCCCGTCAGCACCTCGCCGATGGCGGCTTTGCCGACGAGCCGACGGCCTTCCGGCTCGGTGGGCCCCCGCGCCATCAACCACACGCCATCGTCGGTGAAGTGCGACAGGATCGCGGGCACATCGTGGCGATTGAATCCGTCCTGGATCTCGTCGAGCAGTTTGATCGTCACGTTGCGTCGCATGCAAAACCTCCTACGCGTGGCGCCGTTCTCAGCGAAATTAGGTCACAGCGCCTCGGCCGGCAACGTCGACTTCGCGTGCTGGACCGGCGCTCCCGAGCGTCGAAGGGGGCCACACATCGCACTCATGTTTATACAACCACCATTCCCTATATCAGCATCCGAAAAGAGGGGGCGCGGAGCGGCGAGACCTCACTCTTTGCAGTTGGATTGGATGCGGCCTCGCCGCTCCACGCGCGCATGACGGGGGTGGTCCCCCTTTGTCGACGGCCAGTCCCGCAAAAGCCCCGTGCATCCGTTTTGACCGTGGCTCTCTTCTGCCGGTTGGGGCGTCTCACGACGGCTGACCCGGCGCGGCACCGAGCGGAGGCGGGCTGAGTCACCCCGCGCTGCCTATCGAATGCGCTTTCCCGCACCTCCCGAAAACATCCCAGCTCGAGCCCAGGCCCCTCATCGGTGCGGATGGCTGGAGTATAGGCACGGGGCAGGGAGGCGGGGATAACTTCGATGAAAAATAGTTTTGGCGCAGTGATACTCTTCCCCTCATTCTCAGCGTTCGGGAGGCCCACACATGCACACGCAGTCCCTCCGCATCGGTATCGTGGGCGGCGGCATTGGCGGCTTGACGTTGGCGTTGGCCTTGCGACGACGAGGCCTTGCCGCCGACGTCTACGAGCAGGCCGCCGAGTTGCGTGAGATCGGCGCGGCCGTCGCCCTATCAGCCAACGCCACACGCGAACTCGCACGCCTGGGATGCCTCGACGCCATCGCCGCCCAGTCCACCGAGCCCAGTGAAGTGATCTGGCGCGGCTGGCGCGACGATGCACGCGTCGCCGCGTTTCCGATCGGGCTGGATGGCGCCTATCGGGCCCGCTTCGGCGCCCCCTATTTCGGCATTCACCGGGCCGACCTGCAAAAGGTGCTGGGCTCGGCTCATGGACCCGACCGCTTGCATCTGGGGCACCGCCTCGTCGAGATCACTGAAAGATCGAACGGCCTCGACCTCACCTTCGCCAATGGACACC
>JANOKV010000287.1:0-1734 GCA_031419415.1 Hyphomicrobiales bacterium
GTGCCTTCGCCGAGCACGGTCTTGCCCGGGATGAATTTCATCGTCGCCGGATTGGGCGTGGCTTCGGTCTGGATGAACATGGGGGTCGCGCGCCTTTCAGTCGGGTCGGGTGCCGGCCATGGGTCTGCTGGCGCGGTCTGCTGCTTCATTTAAGGCGCTCCGCGCCAAATCACAACCGGCGGGTGCGTTCAATCGGTGGGCCAAGCGCCAGAGCAGGGCATCACGAGGCGTCAGGCCATCGCCTTCAAATCCTCGAGGGACAAGTTGCCCGGCACGACGACGATCGGGATGGGGAAGGTGCCGGCGAGCTTGCCTGCGGCGAGCGTCGACACCAGGGGGCCGGGACCCTTCGGATCGGTGGATGCACCCAGAACCAGGATCGCGATATCCTCGTCCTCGTCGATCAGCCTGACGATTTCGCCGGCTTTTTCGCCCTCGCGGATCACCTCGTCGGTGGGGATCTGGTCGAAGCCGGCCTGATTGAGCTTGCGTCGGTGCAGGCGAAAGAGAGCCTTGGCCTTGTTAGTCTCCTCATCGACGTGGGCGCGCTTGACCCCCATCCACTGATGAAATTCTTGCGGCTCAACGATGTAGAGCAGCACGATTTGTCCGCCGGAATGGCCGATGCGGCTGGCGGCGAAGAACAAAGCGCTCTCGACCTCGGGCACCTCGTCGATGACGACGAGATACTTGCGGCGATGGCCCTGCTCGAAGACGCGTCGCTTGTTCACCATGTTCGCATTGTGCCAGAATGTCGCTCCAGCAACAATGGCCTAAGCACAGGCTGCCTCTGCGCGAAGGCCATCCCTAGTTGGCCGAACGGATCAAGCCGAGCAAATCTTTCGTCTCGGCCATGATGGGGGCGGCAATGGCGCGGGCACGGCGGCTGCCGTCGGCCAGCACGCGATCGATCTCGGCGGGGTCGGCGAGTAGGCGGGTCATCTGCGAGGTGATGGGCGAGAGCTTGTCGACGGCGACCTCGGCCAGCGCCTTCTTGAAGATCGAGAACTGTCCGCCGCCGAACTGGCCGAGCACGGCTTCCTGCGTCGTGCCCAGGAGGGCCGCATAAATCCCCGTCAGGTTGTCGGCTTCGGGGCGGCCGTCGAGGCCATCGATTTCCGTCGGCAAGGGTTCGGGGTCGGTTTTGGCTTTCTGGATTTTGCGCGCGATCGTATCGGCGTCGTCCGTGAGATTGATGCGAGACAAGTCGGAGGGGTCGGACTTCGACATTTTCTTGGTGCCGTCGCGCAGGCTCATGACGCGGGTCGCAGGGCCTTGGATGATCGGCTCGCAGAGCGGAAAGAAGACGCCGTCCGCATAGCCCTTGGCCAGAATCGCGTCGCGATAGTCGATGTTGAATTTCTGGGCGATGTCGCGCGCGAGCTCCAGGTGCTGTTTTTGATCCTCGCCCACGGGCACGTGGGTCGCGCGATAGACGAGAATGTCGGCCGCCATCAGGTTGGGATAGGCGTAGAGGCCGACGGATGCGCGCTCCTTGTCCTTGCCGGCCTTCTCCTTGAACTGGGTCATGCGGTCGAGCCAGCCCAGGCGCGCAACGCAATTGAAGACCCAGGCGAGTTCGGAATGCTCGGGCACCTGCGATTGATTGAAGACGATGCTTTTCGTCGTATCGATGCCGCTGGCGATGTAGGCCGCTGCCGCACGCCGGATCGATTGGCGTAGCTCTTCTGGGTCCTGCCAGACCGTGATCGCATGCAGATCGACGATGCAGTA
>JANOKV010000288.1:0-2167 GCA_031419415.1 Hyphomicrobiales bacterium
GCAACCCCCAGTTGAATGAGTTCGTCGGCGCGGTGGAAATCGAACAGCCCGACGCCGGCCAGTCGGGGATTGATGATGACATCGGGTGGATCGCCCGCCAGTCGCGATCGGGCGATGCGATCCTGAACGATGTTGAAGGCCTCGATCATCACGGTCGAAATTCCAGGGCCGCTTTCGCCGTCGCCGAACAACTGGCGCTGGAGAAGTTTGCGCGCGCCGCGTCCGTTGGCCGGCGTGGGCTCGGGCGGCGGGACCAGCGCCACGTTCCCAACGAAATCCCCCGTCGCGTCACGATCCGCGATAACCGTGCCGCGCCCGGTGACATCGGCATTCAAATTCACGGCGATGACATAGCGTGCGCCGAGCGCCCGGCAAATCGATACGGGCACCGGATTGACGAGGGCGCCGTCGAACAGCCATCGCCCATCGACCCGGACGGGGCGGAAAATTCCTGGAATGGCGTAGGACGCGCGCATGGCGTCGACCAGAGATCCGCGCGACAGCCAAATTTCGTGACCCGTGCCCAGCTCTGTCGCCACGGCCACGAAGCGGTTGGGAAGATTTTCGATCTGGTCGTCTTTGAGGTGCGTCGCCAGCCGTTCGACCAGCCGTTGGCCCATAATGAGACCGGACCCGGAGAGGTTGACGTCCAGGAAACCGAAAACCTTGCGCCGGGTCAGATCGCGAGCAAACCCCTCGAGCTCATCCAGTCGACGGGCCGAAAAACATCCCCCCACAACCGCGCCGATGGAGGTTCCAGCAACGATGTCGGGAACGATGCCGGCCTGAATGAGCGCCCGCAGCACGCCGATATGAGCCCAACCGCGTGCCGCTCCCCCACCGAGCGCCAAACCGATACGACTTCTTGCCATGGGTAGACCCCCGCGTTGTCGATCGAGTGACTAAGCGCATGCACGAACGACGCCAAACCGGCTCCCCGAATCGAAAGCCACGAGTTCACCCTCATCGTAACGCGATCGTCTTAACCGTGAACTACCCGACCGGCGGCTTCGTTCCGAAGCGTCGATGTCCGGCCGGCAGGTTCCCGCGGCATCACGGGGGGTGGCGCCGTCTACTGCCCGGACGGCTTGCCGTACACCTGGGCGGGATCGAACACCTGGGGCACGCCAGCGGGTTCCAGGGTGCTTTGATTGGCCGGGCCGCCAACGGCAATGCGGCGATAAAAGCAGCTCCGGTGGCCGGTATGGCAGGCGGCCTGGAGCCCGCGCAGGCGGACCTTCATCCAGATCGCATCCTGGTCGCAGTCCGTCATCATGTCGATGACTTCCAGGACATTGCCGCTCTCCTCGCCTTTTTTCCAGATGCGCGCCCGCGAGCGTGAGAAAAAATGCGCCTCACCGCTGCGGATGGTCAGCGCCAGGGCTTCGGCGTTCATCCAGGCGAGCATGAGCACCTCGCCCGTCTGCCAGTCGGTGGCCACAGCGGCCAGCACGCCGGCATCGTCGAATTTGGGAGCCAAAACCGACCCCGTCTCGATCTGGGCCATGCTGCCACGGTCAGCGAACGGGGGCGGGGAAGTGGTCATGGCAGTCCTCGCTCGTTAGGTCGGGTTCGCCCGGTGCGCATCCCTTGCAAAGCCGCCGTCGGGAAGCGATATGAGTTCGTGCGTCGAACGAGTATAGTGTCGCTCTGGTGGGAGGCATAGCGCCCCACCCGGGACGGCGAGCCAGGGTTGCAGATGACCGATCTCAGTGATCTCTACAACGAACGCATCATCGAGCTGGCGGCCAAAATCCCGCCGGCGCGTAAGCTGCCGGCTCCCGATGCGGTCGCCTCGGCGCATTCCAAGCTGTGCGGTTCGACGATTGCCGTCGAACTGCAAGTGAAGGACGACAGAATTGTCGATTATGCGCAGACCGTGAAAGCCTGCCTGCTGGGTCAAGCCTCGGCCTCCATCGTCGCCAAAAACATCGTCGGCACCGGCGAAGCGGAGTTGCGCGAGGTTGCGGGGCGGATGCGGCGCATGCTCAAGGAAAAAGGCCCACCGCCTGACGGTCGGTGGTCTGATTTGGCCGTGCTCGAGCCCGTGCGCGACGTCAAGGCCCGCCATACGTCGACCCTGCTCGTGTTCGAAGCCATCGAGCGGGCGTTCGACGCGATCCGCGCCAAGCGTGGCCCCGAGGTCGCGGCCGTCCGGGCCTGAACC